>CAIMXI010000036.1 GCA_903845365.1 uncultured Geobacteraceae bacterium
AAAGAAGAAGACTTGGAGCATGAACGTATTCTGCAACATTACCTGACCTATTCTAATATCAAGGAAAAGGCTGAGTTGGAAAAGTACCTCCTGCGAGACGTTGATACCTGGCTGTCTCCTGAAGAGACTTTGAAACATGGCCTGGCTGACCGCATCGAACCTATGAGACGAAGGGAGGCATAATGAACAGCATGAGTATGTCACAAAGCAGCCATTGCGCACAGGCTCCGGCACAGATTCTAGCATTTCAGGTGCCACTAGCTGAGAGATTCACAATAGAACCATTTATCGATAACCTCGACCACATCAAGTCACTGGAAATTGAAGCCAGTCTTATTTTGGCTGCAACCTACATCAGGCGCAACAAGCGCACACAGAAAGAAGATGAAGAATATTTCTTTCCCAGTTTCCCGTTGATTGAAACAAATGCCACAGCTGATGATGTTCAGAATGTGTTGCAGCGCATTACGTCAGAAAATCGGCGAAGAGAGATGCTGACCATAAATAAAGGAATCCAGCTCAACTTCGTATCATTTTGCAACCAGTGGCAGTTGGACGCATTTGAGCGCTCCGTTGTAATGTTACTGCTGATGCAGTACATAGCTCCCGACTTTATTTCTCTATACAGTGATTGTAAATTTGAAAAAGGTCGCTTCAATGGCATGGAGATCGGAATATTGCTGTCTCTACTCTGTGCCGATCTGGGCAAACAGTTGGAATGCCGCCGCTACTTCAGTGTTGTCGGTCCACTCATGCATCACGATATTATCGTACTAAACGGCAGTGTAGATGACACAACAAACATCCTTGATGAAAAAGTTTGTCTGTGTGAACGTTTCGTACGTTTTATCCTGGGTGATAACAACCTTTACAACTCCTTCTTCCGCTATATCAAACAGGAAAAATGCGCTGTCAACCTTAACCAGGTAATTCTGACAGATCACCTCAAGGAAGATATCGTCCACACTATTGATAGCTACCTGACCGGCAGAAATAACGGTACAATTGAGCAGCTTGATTCTTTTTTTGGTTATGGAACCGCTCTGACGCTGCTTTTCCACGGTCCAAGTGGCACCGGAAAAACTATGATGGCTCGTGCCATTGCGACGCACTTTAATCGCCAGATCTTCTCATTGACTGCAAACGATTTGCGGGAGATGCCCGGCAGCTACGATGATATTCTCAGTACCCTCTTCAGAGAAGCGGCTCTGCAGGGATCGATTGTTTTTCTTGATGAATGCGATGACGTGTTTGAGAACAACGGTCGAGCCAGCCGTTCTCTTCTGATAGAGATCGAAAGAGCACGCTGTATTGTCATATTGGCTACTAACAAGCCGGTCGATCTCGACCCTGCACTTGAACGCCGTATTATTATGAAAGTCCACTTTCCTATCCCAGAAGCGGAGACGCGTTTTGAAATGTGGAAGGCACTCATGCCTGATACGGCAGAGTTTGCTGAAGACGTAAATTTGCTTGATTTTGCCGAACGCTATCATTTTACCGGCGGATTGATACGTAACAGCATTTTTTTGGCAATATCCGCTGCAGCAAACGTTTCAGGAAAAACAATCCTGACGGCAGAACGACTTCATCAGGCAGCAACACTGCAAACTGCAGCTCTGTCTGAAGAACATAGTATCTGTCGCTCATATACGCCATTTATCTCTCTGGATGACTTTCCGTTACGGTCACGGCAGCGAGTGGAGCTGAAAAATATTGCCAAAGTATGGAAGTCTCTGCATGCGCGGCAAACCGGCTTGGCATTGATACTCAGTGCCACCGATATTCATACTGCAATTCAAGCAGCAGAGGGTGTCGGTAATGAATGCGGTCTCAAGATTCGGGCGTTCGACTTTCAAAAGGTCATCTCATGTTCAGAGTGCGATAAAATGATTGATCCGGTCACGCAGCGTAAAATACTGCCTCTTGATTATGCTTTTTCCCCTACGGCCTCTGATGCCTCAATGACAGTTTTCATTGACCATGACGGGTTTATGGACAAAATGCTCGAAGGAAATATGGAAATGATGAGTGACCTTCTGATGCAGGGGTTGCTGGCGAGACTCCGCTACAATAAGGGCTTGTTCTGTGTGGTGACCAAATCGACAGCCAAACACAACTTACCGATAGAATTCAATCTTCTGATCAACCTCGAACATCCGTCAGAAGAGTTCCAAATGAAACGCTGGGAGCAGTTGCTTGGTGAAATGTCTGGGGACTTAGAGCGTGGTATAATGCAGATTGTTGAGGGATACCCTATGCATGTGTCGGAAATAGATTATGTCGCCCACCAGGCGGGTATACTTGCTACCGTCAGGCGTTTGGATTCCTGGCCAAATCTAGAGGAACTTCAGGAAGTAATAAGGGGATATCGCAAGAAAAAGAACGTACCGCTATTATTTGGTCGAGAATGAATAACGTCTGAAGCAAGGGCATAGCAGACCGTTTATAGAAATATTTTTCTTTGATTTTATTTTTTTCCAGTTATGTCTAAAAATGTCACTCGCACATGTTATTAGTTAACACGTAAGCATCGTATTATCGAAAAAGGAGAACACCAAATGAAACTAGCAGAACTTTTAATGGAACGCGCTGAATGCCAGAGAAGGATAGCCCAGCTTTCCAGCCGCCTTCGTGATTGCGCCAAGGTACAGGAGGGGGATTCTCCGCCAGTTAAACCTGAAGTCATGCTTAAAGAGGTTGTTGAACTTCACAGTCAGCTTGAGGAGCTCATTAGGCATATCAACCGCGTCAATGTCACCAATGAGCTTGAGCCAGGGTTGACCCTTGCTGATGCTGTCACTCGCAGGGATATGTTGCGCAGTCAGCGTGAACTGTATGACAACCTTGTAAAAGCGTCACAGGTCAGTGACGGTCGCTACTCAATGAAAGAAATCCGTTATGTCAGCACTATGGATGTCTCTGAGCTGATCAGAAAAACAGATGAACTTTCAAAAGCAGTCAGAATGATGGATGCAAGGATTCAGGCCAGAAACTGGGAGGTTGAAGTAGGATAGCACTGCATTCCAGCAGGTAGTCAGAACAACAGGAGTGGGTACAAAAACGCACAGGTGGATCCACCGGGCTACACGGACAAAAAATACACCTCATGCCCCGTAAAGTGTACATCAATAGCGTTTCGGCGCACACGGTATATTGAGACAAATTACTACCACGTACTAGCCTGTTGCAAAGATGAGGGAGGGATTGGGGCACTGGAATGGAGCGGAATCGATAAGTATGTGCGTATCGGTTCAAAAATAAGTATCTTTTCTAAGGTCCGAGTTTTGCGGGTGGCTTCTGCGGGCACCGCGCTAATTAGCTTGATCCCTGAATATTATGGGGTTATACAAGTTCACATTGACGGTATATTTGAATTGAGGAGACTAAACGTGAAAATTATCATCCATCGCGGAGCCAATGAAATTGGCGGCACTTGCATTCAGCTTTCAACTGAAAATACAACCATTTTACTGGATCTTGGCTTGCCATTGAGCAAAGACAGTAAGCTACTCGACGTTTCTACATTGAAACCAGACGCCGTGCTGATTAGTCACCCGCACCAGGATCATTTTGGGCTGATTGATATGCTGGATTCAGAGATACCTGTATTTATTGGGGAACTCGGGAAAAATCTTATTGATGCGACAAGGATTCTGATTGGCAGCAAGCTTCACACAAACAACTTCCATCATTTCAAGAGTTGGGAGCCATTTACAATTGGAGATTTTGAAGTAACTCCGTACCTCGTTGATCACTCCGCAGTTGATGCTTACGGATTCCTTATTGAGGCAGAAGGCAAGAGGGTTTTCTATAGCGGAGATTTTAGAGCACACGGTAGAAAGTCCGTACTGTTCGATAACATTGTTAAAAAACCTCCCAAGGATATTGACGTGCTTTTCATGGAAGGAACCATGATGCAGCGGAATAATGACAAGTTTCCGACAGAATCCGACGTTGAGCAGACGATTTTTGAGACCATAAAGGGACAGAAAAACATCACATTTATCATTTCGTCTTCCCAGAACATAGACCGGATTGTTTCAGCGTTCCGGGCCTGTAAGCGAGCAGGAAAGACTTTGGTTATCGACATTTACACTGCCTGGGTTCTGGAACAACTTAAGCTTGTGTCCAACAGCATACCGAGCATGGAATGGGAACAAGTAAAGGTTTATACTTCCTTCAACCAGGATAATAGATTGAAAGAGCATCCTGAGTTTTTTGGAGATTTCCGCAAGAGAATTTATAAACAGCGGGTTCACAAAGAAGAGCTTCATGCAAATCCGGATAGTTACCTTTTCTTTGGCAAGATGTCACATTTCAAGATTATCAACTTGCACAAAGAGATGGCGCCGGTTAATGTCGTTTACTCGCAATGGCTCGGGTATCTGTCGTGTTCAGATGAAGACTATTACGGAGCAGAAGCAATAGCCGGGTATCAGAAAGATCCCCAGGTCAACTTTGTGTACGCCCATACCAGTGGGCATGCGACTGTTCAGGATTTACAGAGGTTTGCAGGGGCGTTAAACCCGAAGATGCTAGTACCAGTTCATACGGAGTGTGGGGAGTCTTACAGAGCTTTATTCAACAATGTCGCCCTGTTGCAGGACAGCATTGAATTTAAAATCGGAGGATAATTATATGGATCATGCACCTGTAAAAACATTCAAGAGAGCTTTTGATGTGACGCAGCAGAATAAGTTAAGTGAAAAGGACTTATACATAAACCATATTTTGAGAGACATTATAAGTGGAGTTATTTTCCCAGCTTTTAGAAACAACACCATTGACTTTTACCATAAAGGTGGAAACGCTTTCCACTTTGCAGACGGAAGGTTTTCAACTCATGTAAAATATGCTTCCGTGTTGCATGGTCACAACAAACCGTACATCAGCGAAGACGAGATCGTAGATGCAAGATTAATAGATAACTTTATTGAAGGATATGAAAGAATCAAAGAGAACTGCGCTCTCTATTCTGGAAAAGAGGCCTTAGGAGTGGCCGGATTTTATGCTCCTTCCTGTTATGCGTTATCTAGGGAAGATAATGTTGTTGTACTCGACATTGAAGTTGCTTTGCACGCAATTGAAGAAGAACTTGATGTTCATCTTGTCGAAAAGAAGAAACGATCACAGGATCGTATCGACGTGTTGCTTTTCAACAAAAGCACAAAAACATTACAGTTTGTAGAGGCTAAACACTTCACTAATAAGGAACTTTGGTCTCAAGAAGGCACTAAACCAAAAGTTGTTGAGCAGATAAATCGTTATCAACAACAAATTTCTAAAAGCGAGAAGCATGATCAGATAGTTCAAGCATATAATAATTACATTCAAATAGCTAACAGCTTGTTTCATCTGGACCTACCCCTCACAGATTCAATTAAATTGAATACCGAAGTAATATTACTGGTATTTGGTTTTGACAACGATCAAAAACTTAAAATTAAAAAACTACTCAAAGATGATGGTAGCCTTGACGGCATTTCAGCCCGTTTTATTGGAAACCCCAAAACAGCATCAGATGTATGGAAATAGTTCTACTAAGCCTAAGACGATAACTTTCTAAAGGAGAAATACAATGGCCGAGATCAAACCAAAATTCGGATCTTCAAGCGCAGCATGGAAGTGGAATGGAAAAGAATTGAAACCCAAATTTGGCTCATCAAATGCAGCCTAGGAGTTTGACGGAAGTGTTTTGAAACAGAAATTCGGAGCTTCCAGCGATGCGTGGGAGTGGACAGGCAAGGAACTACGCCCCAAATTTGGCTCAAGCAGCAATGGATGGGAGTGGGATGGACGTGAACTAAAGCCGAAATCAGGGCCTTCTAGCGCTGCTTGGACTTTTGATGGCAGAGAATGGAAGCCAAAATTCGGCTCTTCCAGTGATGGATGGGAAGTCTCAAGCGCAATTCCGGTCCCTGCCTGTGCATTGATCATCATTGGTCTCGTATAAAGCATATTTGTGTAACTTTAGTGCGGATTCCGTATGAGAGGGACTGTAAATTATGAATGTCTATTTTTCACACGGCAAAGAAAGCGGCCCTTGGGGCACAAAAATCAACGCATTGGCTGCGATTGCCCGTCAGAAGGGATTCCGTGTTGAAAGTCCCGACTACTCCAATCAACCTGACCCTGATACCCGAGTTGAAGAGTTGCTTAACCTGCGGCTTCCGGATTCAGAATTCACCGTACTTGTCGGTTCAAGCATGGGCGGATATGTTGCCACCGTCGCTTCTCAGATCATAAACCCCGTGGGACTTTTTCTGATGGCTCCGGCTTTTTATCTGCCTGAATATAATAATCAAAGCCCCACACCTCACGCCAGAAAAACTGTCATAATCCACGGCCTCAAAGACGAAGTCGTGTCGGTAGAAAACTCAATCCGTTTTGCCCGTGAACACAGCACAGAGCTGCATCTGGTTGACGGTGACCATAGCCTCATTGACCAGTTACCGAAGATTGAAATTCTTTTTGGTCTGTTTCTTGATGAAATCCTTGAGATAATCAAATTCTCTGGTGTTATTGCCTGGGATTCAGTTTCAAATTACTGCTGTCGCGATGACAGTTGGATAAGCCAGGTTTGGAAGTGTGTTGTCGATACAGGATCTGCTGAATATAGAACTGAAATTGAGCAGAGAACTATTTTGCTGCGTTTTGTTGCCCTTGAGGAGTTCCATCATACCTTTTTGTCACTGTATTCAATCGAAGAATATGAGTGGGACAGGGATAATGTTCTTGCTGATTTGGATATTACGCATTGTCTTGATGCGAAAAAGTCGATTGATGATGAATTGCGAGAAATCGCCCAAACATTCGCTTATCCTTTGATACTGGAATGTTTTGGTGGCATTGATAATGTTGCAATGTCGATTTATTGGGCTTCAAGCCCTAATAATTATGATGCCTGGAGTGAGTCTGAAGGCATGGGTGATCCCGAAGATGAAGGTCTCTGTGTCGATAAATACGTTATTGTTGGAGACGACTACGATCTGCAGGAACAACCATCACGTTTTGACATTTCTATGATGGAAGCTCTCAGAAATATAACGATCTGGTTGGAAGAAACGCTTCCGGTTACTTTTTCTGTGACCTCAAATCCGCCTGAAATAGCCAGTGAAGAAGATTTTGAGACCCGACTCCGCAAGCACAATGAAGAGTACCATGCCCGTTGGGACAGAATATACAAGGCTGAGGCTGAGGGAGTAAGCGCCGTGGGGATATTCTGGGTTTTTCCGGGCATAAAGCTGCAATATAATAGTCTGCCCTACACAGAAGGAATTTATGCAGGTAATTATATTACAGCCGGTGTGAGGCATAAATCCGACTGGAAATCCCTTAAGAGGCTAGTTCAGCATATGAAAGGTGACTTAAAAGAATTAGAT
>CAIMXI010000037.1 GCA_903845365.1 uncultured Geobacteraceae bacterium
CCACACTGAAATCGGTCACCTCATACGGAACAGAATAATACGGAACAGAACAGGATGATCACCTACAAACAATTCTTGCCAAGCGCTATTATACGACTTAGGCTCATTTTATAAAGATCAAAAAACTTGAACATCGAGTTTTACGCCTTTTTCCATCAAATTCGCCGTAAAATATCTGCTCCCACGGCCCGAGGTCAAGTTTACCCGCAGTCACTGCTACAACCACTTCGCGTCCCATAATGGTGCGTTTCAGATGAGCGTCCGCATTATCTTCATAACCATTGTGGCGATATCGTGAATACGGTTTTTCTGGAGCAAGCCCCTCAAGCCATACCTCAATATCCTGATGCAAGCCGGATTCATCGTCGTTTATGAATACACTGGCTGTTATGTGCATCGCGTTACAAAGCAGAATTCCTTCGGTAATTCCACTTTCCCGTAAACATTCAGAAACGGTTGCCGTGATGTTGATCAGTTCACGGCGATGCTTTGTCTCAAACCATAACTCTTTACGGAATGATTTCATTTTTGTTCTCCTATCAGCTGGTGCTAAGCCGTGCTAAGCCAAGACACGAACAATTTTCGCAGGAACATCTATCATCCTTCGTGCTGTGGAGTCTACAGCCGCATTTCAGGCACAGGCATTATCCAATTCAGGATGGCCTCCAGCCCTTTCTTAAACAGTGTGCTGCAGGGCAATGAAAACATATACTGCTTATAGTCGCTGACTCTTCTACCGCCAAAGTCGGTTGCTTAGGTTTGGGAATTGTCCTTGGCGTCTGGACAGCAACTGTTATGTCGCGTGTTCCCAGTATTTAGCAAGGTATTTTGTTAGCACCTCCAATGGTAGCCTTCACATGTTAATGGCGTTTACCCAATCATCTGACATACCTGTCACACCTGTCACACCTGTCACACCTGTCACACCTGTCACACCTGTCACACCTGTCACACCTGTCACACGTTTTTCGTGAATTCGCTAGAGTTTATGGGGGACGTGAGGGGGGTATAAATGGCAGGGAAAGAGGGGAATATCATAATATATTCAACATAGATTTAAGGTATGCAACGTATGACAGGTATGACAAACCCAGTGTTTATGCGGGTTTACAGCGTCACACCTTAGCCACTCTTCACATGCCAAGGTGTGGCAGCGGAGTTGTTAAATACGCTGGGAAAATCACCGATGACAAAAGATTGCCCCCAAGCTTTGAAATAGTGAATTTCGTTTTCAGCAATCCATTGCCGAGAAGCATTCTAGTGGTATTGATCAGGCTCTTGCTCAATTTCCCCCCATATAACAGGTTTAATAGGAGCCTCGATAAGGCCAAAATGAAAACGATCCTGAGGATGTGGGTGGCTGATAAGGAGACAGCATCCGGTTTCAGAGCAACTACCTCAATTTCCTTGCTGTTCTTGCTTAAAGGTAGTCCAAGATCCAGGAGGATTGTAGTGTTGCCACAGGAGGATTCTTGTGTTGCCAGTCAGTAGAAAGCTGAATACATGTGCCTCCTATTTCATGGGCACCTCGATGAATGAGTATCTTCAAGTGGAGTTACCAATTATCTTCGACAAGATTTGAATGATAGCCTTATATTGTAAAAGGTGGATACCGCTTCAACCAGCTTTCTGAACCTTCAAAAGTGGTGAATAGGTCGTCTCCGACTTGCTTGATAACATCTGCCAGTTCGAGTTGGCTCAACCACTCTTTGGGAATCGCCGATTCACCAAGCAGTGCTCCGAGGATGTTGCCGGTAATAGACCCGGTAGAATCCGAATCACCGGAATGATTTACAGCCAGTATCACGCCTTTTACAAGACCATCTCCTGCCACCAGCGCACAGTATAAGGCTATTGCCAGTGCACTCTCACCAGTCCAACCATCCCCAAGCGATTCAATGGTTTCTGGAGAAGGTATTACATTCGGATATTGCAACCACAAGTCGAGTGCCGACTGAACGGCGTCAATTGTTTCCTTTTGAATGCGGTGCCTTTCTCTGTCTTGATCTGGATTACGGTTGCGTAGATCTTATCACAGTTATCAAGTATCAGGTGCCCTCGGTTCAACTGTCGTGTAAGGCCAGTCTCGCTGGGTGGGTGTTTGTATGCATCAACTTGATACAAGGCCACATCGGCTTCACGGCGGTTGGCTTCAATATGCTGTAGTTGTATTAGCAAGCCGGGATCAACGGGTGGGACGGGAAAGAACGGGATAAGAGTCATGGGAATCCTTTCGTACGACGGAGTTATACTGCATCCGTCTTGGATTCCCGGATTTAACTATCGGTTATCGTGTCTTACAGTAAATTGTTAACCAAAGGGATCTACTTTTCTGGCAACGTCCACGCAAAATCCCTACCCATCAACAGCCATGTATTCATAGCCTCGTCTGTAGACCATCCTTCACTTGCAATCATCAGCCATCCCTTCATCGGTTTACCGTTAACATCATATGGCCGTACGTGTTCCTTCTGAATAAGCTGGGTCTGTGCTGTCACCGTATCGGTGCGTACGATAAGATATTCCTGCCAGATGCCGAAGCACATATTGCCCCGAGTCAGATAGCAGACTCCACCGAACATTTTCTTTTTTTCGACATTCGGCCATGATCTGATCTGGGTATCGATCAGTTGCTCAATGGTTTTATTGTAGGCCATACTC
>CAIMXI010000038.1 GCA_903845365.1 uncultured Geobacteraceae bacterium
CCTCAGACCTTATGTTTAAAAAGGGGGGGTAAAAACAAGACAAGTCTCGATTTTTGAATGTATATTTGTCCTGCCGAGGAAAAAATACATAAAAAGGAGACTTGCCATGACACAAGTTAGCAAACTCGATTTTACAGGTCAACGCATTTACACGTCCCTTGACACGCACAAAAAAAGTTGGAAAGTCAGCATTTTTACAGATCATTTTGAGCATAAGACTTTTACGCAGCCTCCAGACACCGAGGTGTTGGTTCATTATTTACAGCGTAATTTCCCTGGTGCTGACCATCAGGTCGTTTATGAAGCAGGGTTTTGTGGCTTCTGGATTCATGACCGCCTCAGAGAAAAGGGGATTAATTGCATAGTGGTCAACCCAGCTGACGTACCGACTACCGATAAGGAAAAGAAAACTAAATCCGACCCGGTTGATAGCCGTAAGATGGCCAGGAGCCTCAGAAACGGAGAATTAAAAGGGATTTATGTTCCTCTCCGTGAAAAGGTTGAAGATCGAAGTTTGGTTAGAACTCGTCAGGCCATGGTAAAGAAACAAACCAGATGCAAGAACCAGATAAAGTCGAGCCTCTTTTTTTACGGGATCGTAATCCCGGAAGAGCTTGGCGAAGGCCGCTGGTCACGAAAATTCATCAATTGGTTGAATGAAATCCAGATGACTCGTGCCAGCGGAAACACGTCACTGAAAACACTCTTGTCCGAACTTTTGTATCTTCGGCAGACAATTTCTGATCTGACTAAAGAGATTCGCCGTCTGGCTCGCACACAAGAGTACGCAGAAAACCATCGCCTTATGAAATCGGTAGTCGGCATTAGCACACTGACAGCCATGACCTTTCTGACGGAGTTGGCAGATATCAACCGATTCAAAAATTTGGACACGCTGGCGAGCTACATTGGTTTGATTCCAGATGTTCACGGCAGTGGGGAAAAAGAAGCCAATACCGGTATAACATCACGTCGCAATCCGCAATTACGCGGCATCCTCATCGAAGCAGCCTGGATAGCAGCCCGCAAAGATCCTGCGCTGATGATGGCATATCACCAATTTATGACAAAGGTTTCTAGGAAAATAGCCATTATCAAAATTGCCAGGAAACTTCTAAACAGGATACGCTATGTACTTAAAAACAAGCAGGAATATGTCACTGCCGTAGTTCAATAAAACTCAAAAAGGAGTATTACAGACGACCATCGCTTAAATCGTGACCGTGGGTATCGTGTACCTTCTCCATGCAGCTGATCCCAGATCATGTCTGCTACCCTCAGACTACGAACCCACACCTCTGTCACCTCATCAAGATAATGCAGCTCACTGGCGCTCAGAAGACCGGAGCCAATCGTGATGTCCGCTCATAGAAGGATGATTTAGAGTTTGTTCGTACTGTGGCGCTCCAACAAGAGGAAAAATAACACCTGTTTCAAAATCGGCTTCATACATATAAAGCTTGGGAATTATACATTCGCCCGGCTTGATAGGGACAAAAACGGCAAAAATCGTCTACCCCTCAAAAAAGTGTTGCTTTTTAACATAGA
>CAIMXI010000039.1 GCA_903845365.1 uncultured Geobacteraceae bacterium
GATAACCGACGTCATCATGCCGGATATGAATGGGCGGGATCTCGCAAAGCAACTTCAATTAAAATTTCCGGAGCTGAAATGCCTGTTCATGTCCGGTTACACGGCTAATGTAATTGCCCACCACGGCGTGCTTGATGATGGTGTACACTTCATACAGAAACCGTTCACCCTGTCAGCAATTGCTGCAAAGGTACGTGAGGTGCTGGACAAATTGGCATCCTGAATTTGCTTCCAAGAAACGTTTATCCTGTTAAAATGTGCTGGGTCAACGTCTGTGCCAAAGAAATTGAGGGGGAAACCGTTAACACCACATCACAAAACGCACGATTAAAACAAGCCGCTGATGATTATTTCTGGCTGGCCAAATCTGAAGCAGGCGGAATGTACTACGGCGCCTTGATGGGTATGAGGTCAGTGTGTACAATCATCGAACATAAAGCGATGGAACGATATGTCGACCTATTACTGGAACAGTTGAAACGGGAAAAGCATGTTGATTGAAAGAGTTTTCCGCGCTGAAACGGTGGCGCACTATTTGTTTCCAAGAATCATTTATTCTGCAAAATTTGACGACGTTGCGACCCATACATGGAAGGGAGTTACAATCATGCAGCACTATTTACTGTACTTTCTGTTATTGCCCTTCTGGGTCTTATGCGTCCAATTCGTTTTTCATGCTACTAGCTTGAAAGGTTCTGAAAAGCAGAAGGAATGCCGGACAATAGGTATTGTCTGTACGACTGTTGGTATTGTCAGCTTGGTGACTCGTGATATATTGTTTGTGATGTCAGGTTTTGTCCTTATCATGCTAGGTTTACGTATGATAGCGATTGGTCTTGATCGCATTGACAAAAAGACGTTTATTGATATTCCCCCCCAATAATGATCCTTTTTCCTACCCTCACTAGGTCTTAAAATCCTTCCTTCATTCGTCTATAGAATAGAACCGCAAAACCCTTCGCTTTCTCTTATAGCGGTATTTATGTCTGCATCTCTGAATTTATCTACTCAATAAATGATATAAAAGAGATACTTATAGACTCAGCTCGATTCCTCGCACGCGATCGAAAAGCATTTTACACTCTAAACAGCTCTAAGATACTCTCTTGATCAGGTTGGGGCGGTCTTGCTCCTAAAGAAGTCATACACAAGCCACCCATCATCAAAGCCCTTCGGGGCTATTTTTGTTTCAGGAAAGGGAAACTCACCAAAATCTGGATCATACTCATCATCGTAGCACTACGCATAAACTAAATAATAGACGACAAACAAAAGCCTGAGTCTCGTCAGCCAAACACCGAAGCACGCTCACAAAACTCTTATTTATCGGTCGATAGTATCAGATATTTTAACGGCTTGACAGAGCATTTTGAATGCAGGCATTTAGCTGTGTAAACTCGATTAGATGCAACAGCGGCTTCCCGGACGGCAGATAATCCGTAATTCTTGCAATCGGACTGTTGTAACGGCCTTTCGGAAAGTTTCTTGATGCAACTGCAACTTTTTCGTTTCTTACTGCCGACGCAACCCCTTTAACCAATCCTGTTGCCAACAATACTGCCGGTACATAAGACAGTGCTAAAAGATCCTCAATAATATCCGGCATCATAGCTTACTTCTATTAGACACAATCGGCGAAAATTTGATGACACTGTTGATAGTTTCTTGATACTTCTGCCAGTTATCTTGACACCCTCTTTATGCAAAACAATCTACAGTGAGTCGATAATGTTACAGGGATCTTAAAAACGGATGTTTGCAGATTCAGCCTCTTTTAAAAGGGATAGTCATTCATGAAGCAGTCTGAAGCAGGTTCCTACTGGGGCGGCATTGTCAAAGCCTTTGGCCTGGTGTTTGGCGACATCGGCACCAGCCCGATCTACACTCTCACCGTCATCGTCACTCTTACCAAACCTTCACAGGAAAGCATCTACGGCATCGTCTCCCTGATCGTCTGGACACTGATAACCCTGGTAATGGTCGAATACGCCTGGCTTGCTATGAGCCTGGGGCGCAAGGGAGAAGGGGGAACTATCGTGCTGCGCGAAATCCTGGTCAGAATGATCAAGCCGGGGCGCACCCTTGCGTTTGTCACCTTCCTTTCATATATCGGCATATGCCTGTTGATCGGTGACGGCGTCATTACCCCCGCTATCTCGATACTATCCGCCGTCGAGGGGATCGAGCTGATCCCAGGCCTGGAGCATACTTCGCAAAACATCCTGATCCTGATCGCTGCAATCATTGCGGTTGGCCTTTTTATTTTTCAAAACAAGGGTACAGACAAGGTCGCACGCGCCTTCGGGCCGTTGATGGTGATCTGGTTCCTCGCCCTGACCCTCTCCGGAGCGTTCTCGATCATCGATCATCCCCTTGTCCTCAAGTCACTCAGCCCGTGGTATGCCGCCAGATTCCTCATCGATAACGGCCTGGCCGGCTTTTTCGTCCTCTCAGAGGTAATCCTCTGTGCTACAGGTGGCGAAGCGCTTTACGCGGACATGGGGCATCTGGGGCGTAAGCCGATCGTCAGGGCATGGTACTTCGTGTTTGTGGCACTGGTAATTAACTACCTCGGCCAGGGTGCATACATAATCACTCACCCTGACGCCAAAAATATCCTTTTCGGTATGGTACGGAATGAAACCGCCTTTCTATATATCCCCTTCCTGATTCTTACTATTATCGCCACCGTCATAGCATCTCAGGCTCTCATCAGCGGCGTTTTCTCGATCATCTACCAGGGAGTTACCACCCGTATCCTGCCGCTTTTAAAGGTTGATTACACCTCCAGCCATATGAAGTCGCAGATCTATATCAGCTCCATAAACTGGAGCCTGATGGCCGCAGTAATAATGATCATGCTGGTTTTTAGAAAATCGGAAAATCTCGCTGCGGCTTATGGGTTGGCGGTAACCGGAACCATGACCATCACCGGTATCATGATGACAATGATCTATGCTCACACCAAGAAAAAATGGAAAGTACCGATCGCCCTGCTGGTAACTCTCGCCGATCTGCTGTTTTTACTCGCAAATCTCAACAAGTTCCCGCACGGAGGGTACTGGTCGATTATTCTGGCATCGGTGCCGTTCATTACCATCCTTGTCTGGACCAAGGGGCAGCGGGCGCTCTACCGGGCGCTCAGACCGCTCGACTTTGACACTTTTGAGATGGCCTACAGCCAGATTTATGCCAAAGATAGAAATATCCCCGGCACCGGGCTGTTTTTCGTCAAACAGTGGAGTGTCGTCCCTCCGTATCTGGCGCATTGTGTCATCCGTTCGAATATCATCTACGAACGCAATGTACTGATCTCCATTTTACGTACCGATGAACCGTACGGGCTCAAAATTGATCTTAAAACCGGATTGGCACGCGGACTGGACGCGATAGAAATAAGCGTCGGATATATGGAAATTCTTGATATCGAGGGGATTCTAAAGTCTCACGGCATACAGGAGAAAGTTATCTTCTACGGCATTGAGGATATCGAAACCAGAAACATCTTCTGGAAGATTTTTTCCACCATCAAGCGCCAGACACCTAATTTCGTGCAGTTTAATAAACTGCCCGCAGCCAAACTGCAGGGAGTTGTGACAAGAGTAGAAATGTAGGTTTCAGATACGTCATACCCCTTTACCCTTCAGTTTATAGACATATGCCAGAACTTCGGCAACTGCAGCATATAGAGCTTCCGGAACCGGTTCGTTTTCCTTTACCTGAGCATACAGTTCACGAGCCAGGAAGCGGTTTTCAACAAGAGTAATACTGTGTTCGCGAGCAATTTTTTTGATCGCCTCAGCCATAATATCCACTCCTTTGGCGAGAACGATCGGAGCGGCCATCTTCTGTCGATCATATTTAAGCGCTACGGCAAAGTGAGTCGGGTTGGTAATGACGACATCGGCGAGCGGGATGATTTTTATCATCCGGCGACGAGCCAACTGAAACTGCATCTTCTTTATTTTACCTTTTACTTCCGGGTTACCTTCAGATTCCTTATGCTCGTCCTTAACCTCCTGCTTGGTCATTTTAAGTTTTTCGATGTACTGCCATTTGACGTACAGCATATCCAACAGGCCTAGAACGATCAGGATACCACAGGTATGAATAACTATCTTGAAAGCGATGTGGCCAACAAAGTTGAATATTGTCTGAATATCCGCTTCTGCCAGAAAGGTGATATTCTGCATTTCGTCCCGCACAACGCCATATGCAATCCAGGCGACGACCAACAGCTTGAGCAGCGACTTAAGCATCTCGACCAAGGCATCCTTATTAAAAAGCCTGCCGAAGCCGCTCAGTGGATTAAGCTTGTTGAAGCTTAATTTCATGCGTGAGCTCTGGAACTCAAACCTGCCGTTGTCCTGAATAAGTTTTGAAACTACCGCTGTAGCAATAATAGTTAATATCAGGGGAGCAAGCAGCAGCACAATGGTGCCGAACAACTTGACTAACAGCGCGTATAAGTTAGCTTCGGTAAACTGAAAAACTCCCATGGTAGACAGAATTTTTTGCGTACTCTGCTTGAGTCCATCCATCATGAAACTGCCGAAAATATACAAGCTGATGATACCGGTTAGCAGAGTGAGCGATGACGTCAGCATCTGGCTCATTGGCGGAGGGCTATCTTCCCGCGACTTCTCAAGACGCTTGCCGGTCGGTTGTTCGGTTTTTGAGTGTTTATCTGAATCGCCGGCCGTAGGTCATCCCCCCCCTGCCATGAGGCGAAAGAGTGCGGTAACTTGTGCAGATAGTTGACCGAAAGAGACTTGCAGCACATGGAAGAATATAGTCAGAGTCATGCCTAGTATCATCAGACCGAGTCCGACGTTTAGCGGGAGACTGATCATGAAAATATTCATCTGTGGAAAAGCGCGAGCCATAATGCCAAGCGCTACTGAAGTGAGGAGGAGTGCCACCATAACCGGGGCGGCCAGGCGTATGCCAATGATAAAAATATCCGCAGTGCGCAAGACGAGGAAATTTACAAGCTCACCACTCATACGCCACCCGCCGAGCGGAATGGCTGTAAAGCTGTCCATAATCGCCCGGATAAAGAGGTGGTGAATGTTGAGTGACAGAAAAATAAGTGTAGTAAACAGCGTCTGGACAACCGACATGATCTGGACTTGAGTGCCTCTGGAGGGATCGAGTATGGATGAGATGGTGAAGCCCATCTGCATACCGATAATCTGGCCGCTGAATTCAACCGCTGAAAAAATTATCTGAGTTATGAATGCCAGCGTCAGGCCGATCATCAGTTCGCTTAATGCCAGCAAGGCCAGGCTGAAAGTGTCAGACGGCATCTGAGGCAGGGTTACCGAGAGCGTTGGGAAGCAGACCAGCGTAATCATGAAGACGATGAGCGCTTTGATTCGCGTCGACACAACTTTTCCGCCAAAAACCGGCATAGCGGCAAAAATTCCGGCCACGCGACTTAATACCAGCATAAAAAAGATGACTTCTCGGGGAGACGGAAAGGGGAGTAGCGGGAACATCTGAGGCTAACGCCTCATTGTTGCAATAAACGAGAATATCTCACGGGTAAAGTCACTCATGTAAGTCATCATCCATGGAAAGAAAATGATCATTGCAATCATGACGGCGATTATTTTCGGAGCGAAGGCAAGTGTTGCTTCGTTAATAGAGGTGACAGCCTGAAAAATACTGATTATAAGGCCGATAACCAGGCTGGCCAGCAGAAGCGGAGCAGCCAGCAACAAAGTTACTTCAAAGCTGCGTCGGGCAAGTTGTACGACTAGTTCGGGGGTCATGGATTATTCACCTAGCCAAAGCTTTTTACAAGCGAACTGATCACCAGACCCCAGCCGTCAACGAGTACAAAGAGCAGAATTTTAAACGGGAGTGATATCATAACCGGCGGCAGCATCATCATACCCATCGACATCAGGACTGACGCCACGACCATGTCAACAACGATAAAAGGAATATAGATGAGAAAACCGATCTGAAACGCTGTACGGAGTTCAGAAATCATAAAAGCCGGAATAATGGTCAGGGTCGGTATTTCTTCAGCATTTTTGGGCCTCTGCAGCTTTGAAAGGCTCACAAAGAGTGCCAGATCTTTTTCACGGGTCTGGGAAAGCATAAACATTCGCACAGGCTTGACTGCCCGTTCCATCGCCTGCTCCTGGCTGATCAACTGTGCCTTCCATGGCTGATAGGCATCCTTGTTGATCTGCTGCCACACCGGAGTCATGATGAAGAAGGTCAGGAACATCGATAACGCAAGAATGATCTGATTGGAAGGCGCAGCCTGAGTACCCATTGCAGTACGTAGAAACGACAGTACCACCGAGATCCTGGTAAACGAGGTGGTCATGATCAACAGGCCGGGCGCAAGCGACATGATCGTCAAAAGCAGGAAAATCTGCACCGTGACGGCAATATCATTTGGTTTAGTCGCGGTACCAACCCCGATGTTGAGTGACGGAAGCGGAACCGGTGCAGAATACGCCACGGCACCAGCAGCCAGCAACAGTGTGGTCAGAGTGAAAATCAGGGCGCGTTTTGTGATCTGCCTGGTTGTAGTATGGGATGTCATGAGGTCTGTCTCAAGCGCGTCAATAGTGCTGCAAAACCGCTTTGTTCCGGCTTCTCTTCAATAATTTCGACATCTTCCAGCATGTCAATCTGCTTGATAAGAGCCAAGCCGCTATCGCTGCTGGAGAGCAGCAGGTACTCGCCACCGACTTCAACCAGGAGCAGAGCCTTCTTTGGCCCAAAATAGCGTGTTTCTAAAAGGCGGATATGCTTTGAAAGATGCTGCTGTCCAATTGGCAAACCTTTCATCAATTTGCCGGAAAAATGCCAGGTAACCAGAATCAGGCCAACAACAAGAGCAAGGGCTGCAATCATCTGCAACAAACTTGCAATAAAGCTGAATTCCGGCACGGAACCCTCAGCGGCTGATACAATGGAAGGAAAGATGATGAGAAGTGCGGAAACCGCACGTTTCACAGAATTTTCTCCACCCGCTCATTTGGAGCAATAATATCAACAAGGCGAACACCAAATTTTTCGTTGATAACGACCGCTTCACCGCGAGCCACAAGTTTGGAATTGACAAAGATATCCAGCGGCTCACCAGCCAGCTTTGTCAATTCGACCACCGCACCCTGATTCAGTTGCAGAATATCCTTGACCAAGAGCTTGGTTCTTCCCAATTCCACACTTACCTGCAGCGGTATATCGAGGATAAAGTCGAGATTTTTCTTGTCAATAGTTGATTCGTTTGATGCAGATATATCACTCACTACTGCCCCCTATCGTTGCAAATCTTACTGATCTGGACTGCTTTGTTGCCATGCTTGATGCCCGGTATACCGAAATATTTCGGCACCCCCTCGACTCTGATAATCATGTCACTCGAACAGGCTTTATCGAGCACGATGGTATCTCCAGGAGCAAGATCCAGCAGTTCGCGCAGGGTGATGTGGGCATTGCCCATTTCGACGGTAGTTTCCAGTGGTGCTTCCATGATTTCTGTCGAAAGCCTGCGTGACCACTGAGGATCAACCGCTAACACATCGAATTGCATGCCGCTTTTTAGCTTCTCGCGAAGCGGATCGATGGTCATGTACGGCACGGCAAACATCATATTGCCTTCGATATCGCCGGCCTGAATCTTGAGAGTCATGGTTACAATCTGGTATTCCGGTGGTACTATATTGAGCAGGCGCGGATTTGTTTCCATCCGGAGCAGGTTCATGCGGGTGTGACAAAGTGGAGTCCAGGCTTTTTCAAAATCATGCAGGATATCAACAACGAGCCTTTCCATCAATTTAAGCTCAATCAAGGTAAACATTCGATTTGCCGTTTGAACTTTTGCGCCGCCGGTTCCACCAAGAAGGGTGTCAACGAGTGACAGCACGAGGTCAATATCCAGAGATATCAGCGAGGCACCCTTCAAAGGCTCGATTTTGAAAATAGCCATACATACCGGAGTCGGCAGAGTCTGGAGAAAATCATCGAATTTATAGGTACGAGCACCGACTTTTTTTATCTCAACTGACTTGCGCAGTCGGTTAGAGAAATTGACCCGGTAGGAGCGGATAAAACTATCATAAATAATATCCAGATTCGGGATTGAACCCTTTTGGGAGTCCGAGTTGAACAGGTCGTATGTTAAAACGGCCCCCTCCGCCTTTGCGAGTTCCTTCTCGGGTTCAATTCGACCCTCAAAAACAGCATTAAGCAGAGATTCAATTTCGGCTTTAGTAAGTATTTTTTCTGTCGCAGCCATTTAGAACCTATTGAACCACGAAATCAGTAAAATATACCTTGGCAATCTTGCCGGGAGGTATACTCTTGTTTATCGCCGTCAGGATTTCGTCTTTAAGGGTATTTTTCCCCTGAACGTCCTGAACATCCTGGAGAGTTTTCGCGCTGAAGAGAATCAGCAATGAATCACGGATAGGAGCCAGTCGTCCGTCGATTTCAGCTTTTACTGCGGGGCTTACCATTTCAAGCTCAATCTTAACCTTGAGATAGCGTAATTCCTGACCGTCATAAATATTCACGATGAATGGTTCCAGCGGGAATATATTGGCAGCGGGTCCCGCTGCAGCACCTGCAGCTCCTGCGGCAGGTGCACCATGACCACCAGCAGCCGGTGCCGCAGCAGGTGCGCCATGTCCCCCCTCAGCCTGAGCGGCTGCGCCCTCTTTTTGAGCCTTTTTATCACCTTTGCCAAACATCATAAAGGCAACAACACCGAGAATCAGTGCAACGGCTACCGCTGCGCCGATAATGATGAGCTTCTTTTTTTTGCCGCCTCCGTCCTCAACTCCCGCTTCTGCTTGTTCCTGCTCTTCTTTGGCCATATAATCCTCCTAAATCCAATCGTTTTCTACTAAATGATGTCGTCAAAATCTTTCGTATCTCAGTATATTGCAGCTTATCCGAATAACTGCTCAAAATGTTCGTCTTTGTACCCTATAAAGCACTCTTCCTGCAACTAGAATTTATGGTGATTGGTCTCTCTTTATCCACTCCTGAACTACTTTATAGTGTGTAACTTACCGCAGGATTTGTAACCTCAACCGTTTTAACCGATCCCGATGAGTCAGTAGCATTAACTACAAGCGAAAAGGTATAACTTCCCGCAGGAGCGCCGGGGAGTATCGAAAAGCTCATATATGCAACAACACCGGATCCGATGCTTTTTTTGCCTCCTAAATCAATAATGTTCAGGTGCAGCACATCCTTTTGAGTAGAACTTTTACTTTGATAAATTGTCTTGTCCGCCAAAACGGTCGCTTCTCCCGCAGAAGCACTCGCAGGATTAGAGCCGATCATAATCACCGAAAAAGCTTTAGAATCAAAACCGATATCGGCCTCTATACCGGAGATTGGATACCCACTGGGATTCGTGAAATTCAACGGGAATGTTACCGTGTTTCCGCTTTTGACCGGAGTTCCTAATTCAAGCGCCACTGTATTTGAACCGACTGGTGGTGTTGTAGGGGTCGTCGGTGTCGTTGGTGTCGTCGGGGTACTCCCTGAGCCACCACCCCCACCTCCACAACCATTCAGGGAAAAGAGCGCACAAACCAGCAGAAATAAAAGGCATTTAATTCTGATCACTTTTGTCACAACCTACCACCTTTAAAAAAAGTACGAATATGCTGACGCAGCATATCGGTTACAGGCCGATAAAGCTGTTAATTACCCGCTGGAGTTCATCTATATGCACTCTGCCATCACCGTTCAGATCAACTGAACCACTCACTGGATATTTAACAGGATCAAGCATCATGTAGAGTGCGCTTAGAACATCGTTGAGTTTTGCTGCGACTTCTGCATTAGCAACCGTGTCCCAGCCGTTTCCCGGTTTTGAGACAATATTCACTGCGCCATTAGTTAGTGCATTGACAGCCATTATATTGTTATCCGGATCATTTGCAGAATATTTGTTGGCGCTCAAAGGCTTGCTTAAACTGCCCGGTGCGACAATTGAAAGCGTGAGATATGCTATCTCCCCATCCGACAGCGGTACACGTTTTGTCACTCCATCTGTAGGTTGATTGATATCCGTTATCACTATTTTGTAGACGCCTTCAGAAGGATCACCAATCTGGACAAATTTGCCGAGTGCTGCAGCTCTTTGAGCTATTTCTACAGATGGAGTTCCGAGAACACCACTGAACGCAGTTGTGTTAAAATCAATACTGACTGTTGCCGCCTGGAAGCCGCTTTTTAGAGTTATCGGCACTCGTACGCGATTGCCGATAACTCCGTTACTTGTACCAATGACAACCTGCGGATTATCCGCCTGAGGCCCAGGCATTAAATAATTTATGATCCGGGTGTCGCTGCTGCTTTGAGCACCTGTTGTTGCAACAGTTGTAATAGTATTTTTCCCGCTTACCAATTGAACCTTATGAGAAAAGCTGCCATCGGTCGTTATCGTAACAGCGGTACCATTAATATTAATGGTAGCAGAAGGATCCACATTACCGCTGACATACAAAGAGCTGTTCGAAATCGTAGAACCGTCGGCCAATGTTTCAAGGTACAGAGCAGGCTTCAGATCTAATGGCGCTGCTACCGCAGGGCATGAAACCGTCTTCATCTGGCCAACGTTACCGGCTGAATCTACAGGGAAATACTTCACAATGGTATTCAGAGTAAAGGTGATTGGAGACGTATAGAATATAAACGGAGTTCCGGTCACGCTTGCGGAATTGCTTGTGCTGTAAAGAATTTCAGGTATTAAATCGGCGCTGTCTTTTGCGCTCAGTTCGATAATGTTTGCCGTCACTCCGCATTTTGCTGTTGCGGTGGGAGCCGTTGAATCTACCGTATATATTTCCGTATTTATATTTTCGTTGACACCCTGCGGATCCGACGAAAAAAATCTCAGGGTCGTTTTGCCATTCTGTACAAAGATCGGCGCAGTGTATGTCTGGGTCGTTTTTGACAGTTTGGCATCACTTGAAGGCGTTGTGCCATCAAGCGTATAGTAGATCGTTGCTCCGGAATTACTTGATGTCAAGGTTACTGCCCGGGGCGAATTGAACACACCTCCTTTTGGTGATACTGTGGTTATCAGGCTGTTGATCACATATTCTTCCGTCTTTACATTTTCGACAACACCCAGTGCGTCTACCGAAATAAATTTCAGAGTTGTTTTGTAATTCTGAAGCAGGAACGGCTTACTATATTTTTGGGTGGTTTTTGATACCTTGGTGTCGGCAGAAGGTGTTGTGCCGTCAGTCGTATAGTAAATTGTTGCTCCTGAATTGTTGGATAACAAGCTTACAGTCTGGGGCGTGAAGAACAGCCCCCCTTTCGGAGATGCGGTGGTCGTCAGAGTGTTGATCGTGTATACCTGACTCTTAACCGACTCAGGGTTACCCGAAGCATCTTTCGCGAAATATTGAAGAACCGTTGGGGCGGTAATAAGAATTGGTGCCGTATATTTTGCTGATACTTCCGTAGGAGCTGTTCCATCAATTGTGAAGTAAATTGTCGCTTTTGGGTCATCAGTCGTCAAGGTTACTGATTGGATCGATGAATAGGTGCCAGATGGAACCGATGCTGTAGTAACGGGAGCCACGGCATCAATGATATATGTCTGGGCTCCGACGGCGCTTTTGTTGCCTGCGGCATCGACGCCAAAGTACATTAATGTGCTGGTCTTGGTTATTGCCAGCGGTGCGCTGTATTTTGATGAAGAGGTGGTCGGAGAGATCCCGGTGGTTGTGTAATAAATGAATGTATTCGGCTCATCAGACGTGAGCGTTACAGTTTGTGGTATCGAGTAGGTGGCACCTAAAGGCGTTACGGCCAGATTCGGTGATATTGAGTCGATAGTATAGACCTGAGTTTTCATCTGTTCCAGGTTGCCAATCTGGTCTATCGAAAAGTATTTCAGCGTTGTTGTGGCATTAATGGATATAGGGGCTGTATATTTTGTAGATGACAGCGTCGGAGTCGATCCGTCGATCGTGTAGTATATTGTTGCCGTTGCATCCTCAGTAGAGAGGGTCACTGATTGGGGCGAAGAGTAGGCGCCTTGAGGAAGTGATACTTTCGTGACGGGTGCCACGGAATCAATAGTATATGTCTGAGCTCCGACGACACTTTTATTGCCGGCAGCATCTACGCCAAAATACATAAGTGTGCTGGTCTTGGTTATTGCCACTGGCGCACTGTATTTTGACGAGGTGGTGGTCGGGGAGATACCGGTCGTTGTGTAGTAAATAGTTACGTTCGCTTTATCTGACGTGAGCATAATCGCATGTGGCATCGAAAAAGTGCCGCCAAGCGGTGACGCAGACATATTGGGGGTTACAGCATCGATAGTATAGACCAGTTTTGTGATCTGTTCCGGGTTGCCAATCGGATCTACTGAAAAGTACTGCAGCGTCGTGGTGGCATTAATAGGAATAGAGGCTGTATATTTTTTTGATGCCAGTGTCGGAGTCGAACCATCGATCGTGTAGTACGTCGTTGCCGTTACGTCATCTGTCGTGAGGATCACTAATTGGCTCGAAGAGTAGGTGCCTGCGGGAAGCGATGCTTTCGTAACCGGCGCAACATTATCAATAGTATATGCCTGGTTTCCAACGGCACTTTTATTCCCGGCGGCATCTACGGCAAAATACATCAACGTACTGGTCTTGGTTATTGCCAGTGGTGCGCTGTATTTTGACGAGGAGGTGGTCGGAGAGATGCCGGTTGTCGAGTAGTAAATGGTTACGTTCGGCTTGTCTGACGTAAGCGTTACCGTTTGCTGTATCGAAAAGGTGCCGCCGATCGGCGATGCAGATAGATTCGGTGTTACAGCGTCGATAGTATAGACCTGTTTTGTGATCTGTTCCAGGTTGCCAATCGGATCTATTGAAAAGTACTGTAGCGTCGTCGTGGCATTGATGGCTATAGGGGCTGTATATTTTTTTGATGATGACGTCGGAGTCGAACCATCGGTCGTGTAATACGTAGTTGCCGTTAGATCATCAGTCGTGAGAGTCACCGATTGAGGCAATGAGTAGGAACCTGCGGGAAGCGATGCTTTAGTAATTGGCGCCACCGTATCAATGATATAAGCCTGCGCTCCGACCGCGCTCTTATTCCCCGCAGCATCGACTCCAAAATACATTAAGGTGGTGGTACTGTTTATGACTAGTGGCGCGCTGTATTTTGCTGAAGAGGTGTTCGGAGAGATGCCGGTTGTTGTGTAGTAAATGGTTACGTTCGATTTATCTGATGAGAGCGTTACCGTTTGTGGTACCAAAAAGGTGCCGCCAACCGGTGATACAGATATATTCGGAGTTACAGCATCAATGGTGTAAACTTGGCTTTTGGTCTGTTCCAGGTTGCCAATCGGATCTATCGAGAAGTACTGCAGCGTCGTAGTGGCATTAACTTGGATCGGGTCTGAATATTTTTTTGATGAAAGTGTTGGAGTCAAACCATCGATAGTGAAGTAGGTCGTTGCAGTTGCATCATCAGTCGTAAGGGTCACTGTTTGGGGCAAAGAGTAGGAACCTCCAGGAATAGAAGCTTTCGTAACGGGCGCAACGGTATCAATTATATATGTCTGCGCTCCGACCGCGCTTCTATTTCCGGCAGCATCAAGGGCAAAATACATTAAAGTGGTGGTATTGGTTATTGCCAACGGCGCGCTGTATACTGAAGAAGAGGTGGTCGGAGAAAGACCGGTCATTGTGTAGTAAATGGTTACGTTCTGTTTGTCTGATGTAAGCGTTACCGTTTTTGGTATCGCAAAGGTGCCGCCGATCGGTGATACGGACAGATTCGGGGTTACTGCGTCGATGGTATAGACCTGTTTTGTGACCTGTTCCAGGTTGCCAATTGGATCTACTGAAAAGTATTGCAGCGTCGTGGTGACATTAATGGGGATAGGAACCGTATATTTTGTTGATGACAATGTCGGAGTCGAGCCATCGCTCGTGTAGTAAATCGTTGCAGTTGAGTCATCAGTAGAGAGTATCACCAATTGTGGCGATGAATAGAAACCTGCGGAAAGCGATGCTTTCGTGATAGGCGCAACAGTGTCAATGATATAGGTCTGCGCTCCGACCGCGCTTCTGTTGCCGGCAGCATCGAGGCCAAAATACATTAACGTAGTGGTCGTTTTTATTGCCAGTGGCGCAATGTATATTGACGAGGTGGTGGTTGGGGAGATTCCTGTCGTTGTGTAGTAAATGGTTACGTTCGGTTTGTCTGATTTGAGCGTTACCGATTGTGGTATTGAAGAGGTACCGCCAACCGGCAATGCGGACAAATTCGGAGCTACAGCATCGATAGTATAGACCAGTTTCGTGATCTGTTCGAGGTTGCCGATCGGATCTATTGAAAAGTACTGTAGCGTCGTGGTGGCATTAATTGGAATAGGAGCCGTATATTTTGTTGACGAAATTGTCGGAGTCGAACCATCGATCGTATAGTACGTCGTTGCCGTTGCATCATCAGCCGCGAGAACCACTAATTGCGCCGATGAATAGAAACCTGTAGGAAGCGATGCTTTCGTAACTGGGGCTACGGTATCAATGATATATGTCTGGGCTCCGACGGAGCTTTTATTCCCGGCAGCATCGACAGCAAAATACATTAGCGTGGTGGTCGTGGTTATTGCAAGTGGCGCGCTGTATATTGATGAGGAGGTGGTCGGAGAAACCCCGGTCGTCGTGTAGTAAATGGTTACATTCAGTTTATCTGATGTGAGCGTTACCGTTTTTGGTATCGCAAAGGTGCCGCCAACCGGTGATACGGATAGATTCGGAGTAACAGCGTCGATGGTATAGATCTGTTTCGTGATCTGTTCCGGGTTGCCAACCGGATCTATCGAGAAGTACTGTAGCGTCGTGGTGACATTAATCGGTATGGGAGCCGTATATTTTGTTGAGGACAATGTCGGGGTTGAACCGTCACTCGTGTAATACGTCGTCGCCGTTGTATCATCAGTCGTGAGAACCACTAATTGCGGCGATGAATAGGAACCTGTGGCAATCGATGCTTTCGTAACAGGCGCCACTGTATCAATGATATAGGTCTGGACTCCGACGGCGCTTTTATTCCCGGCAGCATCGAGGCCAAAAAACATTAGCGTGGTGGTCTTGGTTATTGCCAGTGGTACGCTGTATTTTGATGAGGAGATGGTCGGAGACTTACCATCTGTTGTGTAGTAAATGGTTACGTTCGCTTTATCCGGTGTAAGCGATACCGAATATTGTGTCGAAGAGGTGCCACCGGTCGGTGATACCGATAAATTCGGGGTTACAGCGTCGATGGTATATACCTGTTTAGTTATCTGTTCCAGGTTGCCAATCGGATCTATTGAAAAGTACTGTAGCGTCGTGGTGGCATTAATGGCGATTGGGGCTGTATATTTTAATGATGGTGATACTGTCGGAGGCGAACCGTCGGTCGTGTAGTATGTCGTTGCTGTTGCATCATCAGTTGTCAGGGTCACTGATTGTGGCGATGAAAAGGAACCTGTGGAAAGCGATGCTTTCGTAATGGGTGCAACTGTATCAATGATGTATGTCTGGGCTCCGACGGTGCTTTTATTCCCGGCGGCATCGACGGCTAAATACATTAGCGTGGTGGTCTTGGTTATTGCCAGTGGCGCGCTGTATTTTGACGAGAGGATTGTCGGAGATTTTCCGTCTGTAGTGTAGTAAATGGTTACGCTCGGCTTATCTGATGTGAGAGACACCGTATATTGTGTCGAAGAGGTACCGCCGGTCGGTGATACAGATAGATTCGGAGTTACTGCGTCGATAGTATAGACCTGTTTTGTGATCTGTTCCAGGTTGCCAATCGGATCTATTGAAAAGTACTGCAGCGTCGTGGTGGTATTAATGGCGATTGGGGCTGTATATTTTGTAGCTGACAATGTCGGAGTAGAGCCATCGATCGTGTAGTAGGTCGTTGCCGTTGCATCGTCAGTCGTGAGATTAACTGTTTGTGGCAACGAATAGGAGCCTGCAGGAATCGATGTTTTAGTAACTGGTGCCACCGTATCAATTATATATGTCTCAGCTCCGACGGCGCTTTTATTGCCTGCAGCATCGACGCCAAAATACATTAACGTGGTGGTCTTGGTTATTGACAGCGGGGTGCTGTATTTTGACGAGGAGCTGTTCGGAGAGATCCCGGTCGTCGTGTAGTAAATGGTTACATTCAGTTTATCTGCGGTCAGTGTTATCGTTTTTGATGTCAAAAAAGTGCCGCCGGCTAGTGATACAGATACATTCGGGGGTACAGCGTCAATTGTATAGAGCTGGGTTTTGACCTGTTCAAGGTTGCCGATCGGGTCTGTTGAAAAGTACTTCAGCGTAGTGGTGGCGGTAATGGGGATAGCGGCTGTATAATTTGTTGATGACAATGTCGGAGTCGAACCATCGGTCGTGTAGTACGTTGTTGCTGTTGCGTCATCAGTCGTGAGAGTAACTGATTGAGGCAATGAATACGAGCCTGCAGAAAGTGAGGCGGTCGTGACGGGAGCCACAGAATCAATGATATAGGTCTGAACTCCGACGGCACTTTTATTATCTGCAGCATCGACAGCAAAATACATTAACGTGGTAGTCTTGGCTATTACCAGCGGCGCACTGTATTTTGACGAAGAGCTGCTTGGCGAGATCCCGGTAGTTGTATAGTAAATGGTTACGTTCGGTTTATCAGCGGTCAGGGTTATCGTTTTAGATGTCAAATAGGTGCCGCCGACTAGTGATATTGATACATTCGGTGCTATAGCATCAATTGTATAGAGCCGGGTTTTGATCTGTTCCAGGTTGCCGATCGGGTCTGTTGAAAAGTACTTCAGCGTGGTGGTGGCAGTAATGGAGATAGGGGCTGTATATACTGTTGATGACAATGTCGGAGTCGAACCGTCGGTCGTGTAGTACGTCGTTGCCGTTACATCGTCAGTCGTGAGAGTCACTGATTGAGGCAATGAATATGAGCCTGCGGAAAGTGACGCAGTCGTAATGGGAGCCACTGTATCAATGATATATGTCTGAGCTCCGACGGCGCTTTTATTCTCGGCAGCATCGACGCCAAAATACATTAACGTGGTTGTCTTGGCTATTACCAGCGGCGCGCTGTATTTTGACGAGGAGCTGCTTGGCGAGATCCCGGTCGTTGTGTAGTAAATGGTTACATTCGGTTTATCTGCTGCAAGGGTTATCGTTTTTGATACCGAATATGTGCCACCAACCGTTGATACAGATACATTCGGGGGTATGGTGTCAATAGTATAGACCTGGGTTTTGATCTGTTCCTGGTTGCCGATCGGGTCTGTTGAAAAGTACTTCAGCGTAGTGGTGGCAGTAATAGAAATAGGTGCTGTATATTTAGTTGATAACAGTGTCGGAGTCGAACCATCAGTCGTGTAGTAGGTCGTTGCCGTTGCATCATCAGTCGTAAGGACCACTAATTGTGACGATGAATAGGAGCCTGCGGCAAGCGATACTTTTGTAACGGGCGCAACAGAATCAATAATATACGCCTGGTTTCCGACGGCGCTTTTATTGCCAGCAGCATCGACGCCAAAATACATTAACGTGGTGGTCTTGGCTATCACCAGCGGCGCGCTGTATTTTGTAGAGGAGGTTGTAGGAGAGACCCCGGTCGTTGTGAAGTAAATAGTTACGTTCGGTTTGTTTGATGTGAGCGTTACCGTTTGCGGCATCGAATAGGTGCCGCCAACCGTTGATACAGTTAGAATCGGGATCACAATGTCAATAGTATATATCTGGGTCTTAATCTGTTCCAGATTGCCAATTGTGTCTGTTGAAAAGTACTTTATTGTCGTTGTGGCATTGATAGGGATTGGGGCTGTATATGTCGCAGATGACGAAGTTGGGGTGGTACTATCAGTCGTGTAGTATATAGTTGCCGTTGGGTCATCAGTCGTCAGGCTCACTGATTGGGGTGATGAATAGATGCCTGAGGGAACTGATGCCGTTGTAGTGGGCGCCACAGAATCGATGATATATGTCTGGGCTCCGACGGCGCTTCTATTGCCGGCAGCATCGACGGCAAAA
>CAIMXI010000040.1 GCA_903845365.1 uncultured Geobacteraceae bacterium
TAGCAGGGAGTTGCCGGCGGAATGTATTTTGGTCAGATAATCGTGCTGTTTGGGATTCAGCCTGGTCTGCAGCAGCAGGTGGCTCAAACCGATAATGGCGTTCATCGGTGTTCTTATCTCATGGCTCATGTTGGCCAGAAACTCCGACTTGGCGTGGTTGGCGGATTCGGCAGCCAGTTCGGCCTTCTTGGTGCGGCTGATATCTATAACCAGGACATAGAAGCCGACAACCTGGCCGTTATCGAGGTCGGGGATATAGCTGGCCTGGGAGTAGCGGACTTCACCTCCGCCCGGCGTCGGAATAGTACGCTCAAAGAATTGTGCCTCGCCACGCAAGGCGCCCTCTATGTATGGCAGGTTAAACTGATAGCGTTCTTCACCTATTACTTCGCTGATATGCATGCCCGGCATTGTTCCGGGATCGATACCGAACCAGTCGTGGTACGCGTAGTTGCCAAAGCGGCAACGAAGGTCATGGTTCCAGTAGCCAATCATGGCCGGCATGTTGTCAAGCACCGACTTCATATCCCGCTCACGCTGCTGAAGTTGCTGATATGTCCGTTTGAGATCCGAAATATCAATGTGGGCGACAACAGCACCCCCGCTTTCCGACCGGAGCGGTTCAGCCTTCATCATGAACCAGCGTTGAACGTCTGGAGAATGGCACGGATATTCCAGTGAAAACTCAGGAGCTGCACCGCTCAACACAGAACTGATGCCATTAAGGGCCTCTCCTGCCTCATCAGAAAAATCACCATGACTCTCCTGGCAGACAGCCAGGTAACTGGTTCCCTCTCCGTAGCGACGGGGAAGTTCACCGTCTGCAGTGCGATTGCCCTCGGCGAAGTTTTTCCAGGCATCGTTGACGGATACAATGACTCCATCCTGATCAAGTATTGCAATGGGAGCATGAAAGGAGTCCAGCAAAGCCCTGTTGTATTCAGCCGTTCTGGTAAGATCAGCGCCTCGCTGCAGTATTTTACCTGTCACTAAGATGGCTGAAATGGAAAGCAGCAGATACAGCAGCAGTTCAATGCCGGTATTGATCTTCCATGTCTGGAGTGCCGTCCAGAGATCACGGCTGGCAGCAACTACAAGATTTTTGTCAAAACGAAGTTCCTTAGGGGAGATTGTGACATAGGCGATTACACGCTGTTCACCGCTTACCATGGTACGACCGGATTGCATTGAAGCTGCCCTGCCTGACCGGATATGACTTAAGAACAAAGAGCCTGGCTTCATCAGATTCCGACCGGCAATTGCATTATTACCTTCAGCAGGCATTGCGACAAAAACAATCCCATCGGAATGAATAAGGTTTACCCGGTTGTCAGTGGCAAAAATAGTGGATTTGAGTAGGGTTGTAAAATACTCGGGTGACAGTGATACGGCTATGATGCCTCTGAATTCACCATTTTTTCCTATGATAGCCTTTGAAACATTTATGACATATGCGCCTAGAAGACCCATAAACGGGGGAGAGATGAAGGTCTTACTTTTGTCAACTGAGTTGAAAATGATGGTGAAATATTCCCGTTTACCCAAATCACGTCCGATGAGCTCATTCCGGTTTGAATGAATACAGCGACCCTGGCTGTCTGTGATCATAAGGGTTCGTATACCTGGAATTGCGCTGTTGTGCATTTTCAGATAATCGTCAATTTTACTCTCAAGTCCGGTCGGTGTGTTGTCAATCTCCTGTCTGATATTTTTCAGGACAAGATCGACGGAATACAAGTTGGCCTTAAGGTTCTCGTCAATAACCTGTGCTTGAGCCATAAGACGCTCTTCAAGCAGATGCATTTCCCGCTGGTAGTCGACAAAACACCTTACACCAAGCAACACCCCAATAATTGCAATGGCTGAGAGAACTAATGCCCAGACAGGCCTGTTTTGAGATTTATCGATTTTCATGGTTGCCTCTCTCCGGCAGGAACTACCTGTCTATGCAGCAGCAATTTCTGCCACCCTCCTTTGCCCGGTACAAAGCCCTGTCACTTCGAACGAGAAGGTCATCACCATTTTCTTCCGGCAACAGGGAGGCAAGTCCGGCGCTTATGGTGATTGACCCTTCAATTTGCGAAAGTTTCAACTCTTCGATATCGATGCGCATCCTTTCCGCAACCTGGGCGGCTTTCTCTATTCCGGTTTCTGGCAGCAAAATGACAAACTCCTCACCGCCGAACCTACCGAGCAGGTCGCAGTCTCGCAATCCCGACTTCAGGCTCTCAGCCACACTGGCAAGCACAAGATCACCGACAGCATGCCCGTATGTGTCATTGACCTTCTTGAAGTGGTCAACGTCAAAGAAAGCCAAGGTGAGTGGGCGCCGGTAGCGGTGTCCACGAACCACTTCCTCCTCCAGTCGCTTCATCAGCATGCGCCGGTTGCCGACACCGGTCAGCGGGTCTGTCAACATCAACTGCTCAAGCTGTTCCGTGCGGCTGGCAACCTGTTTTTCCAGATCCATGTTTGACTGGCTTATCAGCTCCTCAGCCTGTTTTAGGCTCGATATATCTGTGGCAGAGGCGATAAAACCGAGAAGTGCTCCGTAGGAGTCGATGCGTGGCAGGATTTTTTCCAGAAACCAGTGATAATTGCCGCTGTAATGGCGCAGTCTGTATTCCGCTTCGACAGCTTTTGGGTCAGAGATTACGGAGCTGATTTTTGCCAGATACTCCTCCCGGTCATCCGGATGAATAAGCTCGGTCCAGTTCAGGTTTTGTTCCGGGTCATCCATGGCGCTGACAAAAATGTTCCAGGCCCGATTAAAGAAACCACGGGTACCGGAGGCATCTGCCACCCAGATCAGGACCGGAGTGTGATCCGATATCAGCCGGAAGCGCCGCTCGGTTTCGGTAAGTGCTCCGAGCAGCATTCTCTCCACCGGGGAAATTTCAACCAGCAGTTGTTCCTCATGCCCGGCAATCTTCTCCCCCTGTTTCAATGCCTGAACGTACTTCATATCCGAACCCAGGATGTGGGAAATCAGCCACGTGGTCAGAAATTCCAGAATTCGCTGCGAGGTATCATCCTGCTGCAAATCAGTGCGAAACGCCAGTGAATGAGCCTTTTCCACAAAACTCCGGTGCGCATTCTGATGGCGCAGTTTTTCCTCTTCATCCAGCGAAGATGCAAATATGATCTTCTCTTCGCCATTAAAATGCATCTCGGAGTATTCCGTCAGCCGGTTTATCAGCTCCTGTACGTCCGGCAGCCGGGCCCCCTCAACAATCGCCGCAGCCAACTCGTTGATCATGTCCACAAGCTTTCTGTGCTGCTGGTCAATTTCCGGAATGCCGACTTCGAAGCTCTTGTTCCAGTAGAAAAATTGCATGGTCTTGCTACCTCCTGCCTGCCGGTTAAGTAAAAAATCAGACGCACCACGCTTGGATATAATAAAACAAATGACTGACAGCATTATGTCAGTTCAAAATGCAAAAAAGGATGCCTGTAAAATAAAGTTTGTGTATTTTGTACGATAAATATTTCAGCAGGTTTGGATGACTAAAAATATTGTTGGAGTGATGGAAATGGCTTTGAATAAAACGGTAAAACGGAAAAATGGAATCACTCTATCAACTTAAACTGCTCATGGTAGTAGTTAAGAATTATAGACTGTTTTTCAAGCATCTCCTTCCGCACCAGATCGTAATTATCCATCAGCATGGCTACAATCAGCGCGTCCAGATGATTCCTTGAGACAAACCCTTGAAGCGTTTCTACGAGTTCGGCTTGTGGCATTCGCCCACGGTAGGGACGATCTTCATTCAGGGCGGTGAATACATCCGCTACCGCTATGATCCTTGCACCGGTTCCAAGTTCAGTATCTAAAAGATGAAAAGGGTAGCCGCTGCCATTTAGCTGTTCATGATGAAATGCCGCATATTCGGTAATCTGTTCAAACCCGCGCACCGAGCTCAGCACAGAGTAAGTGACATAGGTATGCTGGCGCATGATGGCATATTCTTCGGTAGTCAGTCGTCCTGGTTTGCAGAGAATACTGTCAGAAATAACCAATTTCCCCAAGTCATGCAGATTTCCTGCAAGTTCCAGTGTCTGGCACTCACGCACAGTCAGGCCGAATAATCTCCCCAAAACAGCGGCACAGGATGAAACGCCGCATGAATGAGTGGCTGTCATGGGAGAACGGAAGTCAATAATGATACGGAATATTTCGGAAATTGCGAAGACTTTCTCGCGTTCGATGGAGACATGACGGAACGGCCCGTTTTTTTTGAGAATTTCCAATATGTTTGGTGATGTCAGATCAAGCCAGAACTCCTCAGAACCGGATATCTGAGTAAAGATATCAACGACATCATGATGAATCGCAGTACCGGATAATGAGTAAATGTGATTGATAATGTCCTGATTCTGATGAAGAATGTAGCGGCTACGATTGATTCGGCGTTCCAGCATGTCAGCTAGCAACAGCATTTGTGATTCAAACACATTCTCGGCATCAAGCGGCGCATCACATTTATACCATGTTCGATGGTGATGTTTGACAATAGTAGCCATTGGGGCAAGCCAGGGAACCTGCATAAATAACAGTGCACCTCTGTCACAGTGACTGGCTGGATTGTGCATCTCAAAATCATGGATATGAAGTTTTTCTTCAATAGAGAATGCACCTATATCATGTAGCGATGCTGCAACGAACATTCGCTCAAGGCGTTCTACAGAAAGACCAGCACAGACGCCCATCTTCCAGACAATGTACGCCGTTCTCAGTTGATGGTTGGATAGATTGGCATGTGCAATTTCCATCGCCTGTGAGAGAGAAAAAAGGAGATCAGTAAGGTTTACTTCGGTTTTTTTTGGCATGGGCATCACCTTTCACTGGGCTTTAACAGACTGATTATTCAGGTGTAAGAATGACACCGATTTTGCTCGAAAGCGCCAACAGTGCCTCATGGGCTGCAGCAAAATTGAAGTTCATCAGATACTTTTTAAGCCGACGAATATCATTATATGGCAAGCCGGTCAATTCTCTCTCATAATCTCCCAGATAGTGTTCCGCCTTGCCGTTCCTGGTTACAATATAGTCCTGCAGCCTGCTTAGAATCGGTGTGACAACGGCTAAATCGATCGAACCGGGCTGTGATGAGTCGCCGGTCTCAGGAGCAGCAGGCAGTTGGCTCTTCAACTCCGTCACCAGACGTTCCATCTCGGCGGCAAATCGCTCAAGATCACTCATTATGTTTTCGGACGGAGCACCATCACTAATGGCGGTTTCAAGGGCCTGAGCCAGCTTCTCAAGCGCCACCGCGCCAATTGTGCCAGCACTGGCTTTGATCGTATGAGCTTGACGGTGTGCCAAACTTGTATCTCCGGTGATCAATGCCTCACCAATTACATTTGCCGCATTCGACTCATTTTTGACAAAGGTCCGCAGGCTCCAGAGGTACAACTTATTGTCTCCGTCGAGGCGACTTAATGCGCCGGAGATATCCAGACCTGCAATATTCGGGATTACCGTTTCATCTCCCATTTCGTCATCAGGCTGTTCTCCCGGATTCAGAGTGGCGTTCTGGCCACCAAGAAAAGATCCTATAGTCCGCAGCATGGTTTGGGCATCAATCGGTTTGGTGACATGGGCATTCATGCCGGACTGCGATATTTTCAGCCGTTCTTCCTGCATGGCATGAGCCGTCATTGCAATAATGGGCAGGGATATAAACCGGCTGTCCGACCTGATCAGCCTGGTGGCCTCATAACCGTCCATGACCGGCATTTGAATATCCATAAGCACCAGATCGTACTGCGTGCTGCCTCTGGTAATCAGTGCCACCGCTTCCTCGCCGTCGACGGCTATATCCACGGTAGCGCCGCTCTCTTTCAGAAGCTCAAGCGCCAGGTGCCGGTTTGTCTCGTTGTCCTCTACCAGCAGGATTATGGAATCAGAGAAATCGTAGGATGTACCCTTATATTCCGATTTAGTCGCGCTGATTTTCAAGCACTCTTCCTTGTGACTCCCCTGGGCGATTCCGAACCATGCCGTGAAGCAGAAACTGCTCCCCTCTCCTTGCACGCTTTCGCACCATATATTGCCATCCATCAGTTCCACCAACTGCTTTGAAATTGATAGCCCAAGTCCTGTGCCGCCAAACTTGCGGGTGGTGCTGCCATCGGCCTGGGTAAATGGTTGGAAAAGTTTGTCAATCTGTGCGGGCGAGAGGCCAATGCCGGTGTCGCGCACGGAAAATTTGAGCTGCACCCGATTATTTTTCTCAGCCAGGAGCATGGTTTCAAGCGTGACTTCTCCACGCTCCGTGAATTTGACAGCGTTGTTAAGCAGGTTTGCGATAATCTGGGTGAGTCGGTGCGGGTCACCAATCAGACAGGTAGCTACTTCCGGCGAAGTCTCAACCAGCAGGTTCAAACCTTTGTCCAGGGCTTTTTGCTGCACCATACTAACCACATTTGAGATAACAATATCCGGCCTGAATGGAATCTGTTCCATCTTAAGTTGACGTGCCTCTATCTTGGAAAAGTCAAGAATGTCGTTGATAATATTGAGCAGCAACTCTCCGGCGGAGTGTATCTTGCCGATATAATCGTGTTGACGCGGCGGCAGGCTGCTCTTCAGAACCAGGGCGGAAAAGCCGATGATCGCGTTTAACGGCGTCCGTATTTCATGGCTCATGTTGGCTAGAAATTCCGATTTGGAGCGGTTGGCCGCCTCAGCAGAATCTCGTGCTGCACTAAGTTCCTCGGCTATCCGTTTATCCTCTGTAATATCTTCTTTGATGGCCACAAAATGCGTGATCTCCCCCTGTTGATCCTTGATGGGAGAAATCGAGGCATGCTCCCAGTAGAGGTCCCCGTTCTTTCTCTTGTTGCACAAGTCACCCCGCCATTCATGACCTGAGCTGATAGTCCTCCAAAGTTCCTCAAACAGCTCTTTCGGATGTATGCCAGCACTCAATATCCTCGGATTCTGGCCAATAGCTTCTTCAGGCGGATAACCGCTGACCTCGGTAAATTTCGGATTAACATATTCGATCAGACCGAGACGATCTGTTATAACAACAATTGCAGGGCTGTTTACAACCGCGCTTGATAGCTGTTGCAGCTTTCTCTGTATCTCTTCCGCTTCGAGTCGCCTCTGTTCGAGTTCGCTATTGATAGTAATAAGTTCAGAGTTTGCATTTTCAAGGGAACTTGTTCTTTCCTTGACCCGCTGTTCAAGTTCCAGCGTATGATTATGAATAATGTTTTCTGCATGTTTACGGGTTGTGATGTCAGCAAAACTCGCCAGACTTGCCCATACATTCCCATGATCGTCGGTTATCGGAGAGCCGTATACCTCCAGGTGGATATGGGTTCCGTCTGGACGCACGACCACCATGTCGTCAACATGGGAGGCCTTGCCGCTCATCGCCAGCACAACCGGCATCTCTTCCGGCGGATATGGTACACGGGTACCGATCTTAAAAGCGTTGTAAACCTCCGAAAGATTGTCCCAGGTTACATCGGGGAGAATCCCCCGCCCCAGAAGATCAAGTGCGGCGTCATTTGCCAGCAGCGGCTTTCCGGATGGCACCTCCACCATGAAAACGCCCACGCTGAGGTTTTTCAGCAGCGAGGCGAACAGAGCATTCTGGCGCCTTAGCGCCTCTTCACTCTCCCTCAGTTTTGCCGTTTTCACATCTACAAGCTGCTCCAGCGTTTCCTGGTATGTCAAATTCTCTTTCTCAATCCGTTTACGTTCAGTGATGTCCTGGAGGCAGAGCAGCAGGCTTTTTTTGTCGGCAGAATCAATGAGAACGGTTGATCCCAGAAGGATAAGCTCCTGCAAGTTCCCGTGGCGCTTAATTGTAAAGCTGTGCTCCACGTTCAGATGCCGGTTTCCTGCCTTGAAGGCGTCATCAATAGACTGTATCAAGGAGCAGTTACTGCAGTTTATTCCGAAGTTGCAGACACGCGGATCGCCCATGGCGTTGGCGCAGCCGAGCACTTCGCAGGCATGACCACCTTTCAGAGCATCTTCGGAAATTCCGGTAAAAAGGGTGAAGGCATGATTCGCGTAGAGGATTCGCCGGTCGGTATCCACCAGGCACAACATTACCGGAACGCTGTCGTAAATGGCCTGTAGTTCTATCTGGTTGCGGCTCAGAGTCTCTTCAGCACGCTTGCGTTGAGTTATGTCGCGATTGCTGGCGCGGCGACCCAGGGATTTGCCGTTTGCGTCGAAGATCTCCTGGCAAACGTGCGCAATCCAGCACTCCTCGCCGCTACGAGTAAGTATGCGAAAATCCATGCTCTGGCAATCCGGCGGCGTCAGACTGTCAGCATCAAAGTCAAGATGGTGTTTGAATCTCTCTCTGTCATCCGGGTGTACGATCCTGATCAACATTTCCGGATCCTGCCGGAAGTCATCCGAGGTATAACCGGTGATACGTTCACAGGATGGGGAGCAGTAGACAAGACTCCCGTCAACAGCACTCCAGTATTCCCAATCGTAGGTGTTATCGGCCACAGCCCGGTATTTTTCTTCGCTCTCCAACGTTACTTGTACTAACTGCCTGCTCCACCGGTTATAGATACCCAACCCTGCGCCAACCATCAGCATCGCACTGAAGATGACCACCCACCAGGCCTGCGTTTTAATCGGCTCGGAAATCTCGGACAGATCGACCTTGGCAACGATCGCCCAAGAAGAACCGGGAATTTTTCTTGCCACAGACAGTACATTCACACCCCGGTAATCTTTGCCTTCGAATATTCCCTCCTGTCCTAGAGCAGCCCGAACTGCAGCTATGCCGGTATCTGCAAGGGGGACGCGCAATTTCAACGCCGTGCCTTTACGATGGCGCAATTCGTTCAGGAAAAGAATCTCTTCGCCCATGCGTTCAACCAGTAATGTTTCAGATGATGCGCTTAATGTTGGCCAGGTTTGAATCAGAGGATAAAGGAATTGGTGCGGGTCGACATCCAGAATCAGTACGGCAACAGTTGTAAACTGTTTTCCAACAGCACGCCCGACCGGAACTACCAGATTAAGATGAATGCCACCGTAACCGTCATCTTCGTCCCGGTGAAAGTCGGAAAGAAAGACTGCTGGCTTCCGCGCTGTCTCCTCAATCATGCGCCGGTGTGTGATACCCAGTTTGTTGACGTCATCAATGGTTGAAACCAGCAGCGTTCCATCCGTCTTGTAAAGTGCGCCACTATGGTATCCGTAACTACTGCACAGGGTTTCCATCCAGGTTTTTAGTTCATTCAGCGTGGCGGAGGGCGCCAAGCCTGCCAGATAATCTCGGAGACGGTCAGCAAGGATGGTGTTGTTATGTATGGTGGCAGCATCACCGAGTCGTTCCTTGCGCCACTGGATGATCTGTTCCGCCTTTAATTTTACTATGGTGGTCAGTTCGTTCTGATGTTCCTCTGTAATAAGCCGCCTGACATGGCTGAAGTAGCCATAGCCCGCCACGCAGATCGTGATGAATATGACGAAAATAAGCATTATATGGCTGCGTTGAACCGCGCCGGAGTCTTTTTTTACGTGTATTATCATGATCTCCTGGAGCTCCTCATAAATTCCGTGAGATGCGGGCTGCTGGCCCGGCAATAATAATGATACGTTTCATGCAGTTTTTCATCGTTCCCACGCTCCAGCGTGGGAATGCATCCCCGGACGCTCCAGCGTCCCGATTCCAGGATGACGCGACGCTGGAGCGTCACAGGCTTCGTTCCCACGCCGGAGCGTGGGAACGATAAAAATTCCGTGAGACGCGGGCTGCTGGCCCGGCAATAATAATGATACGTTTCATGCAGTATCCTCCTGAACAGCACGTTTCGTACGATTCTGCCTGCCCCGCTTCGGCTTGTCAGCCGCTACCGGTTTTGCCGTCTTGATCCGCTCCAGCAGCTTTCCCGCCGGTTCGTCGTTGGGGTCTTGCGGCACCAGTTCACCGCGAAAGGCTTTGGCGAGCAGGGACGGGGTGAGTTGGTCAACCTGCATACGGGCGGTGGTGTAACGGGCTTCGAGGCGGTCGGCAAAGGCGAAGAGGGTTTCGACTCGGCGGACGATTGCGTGTTGTTCGTCTTTTGAAGGTAAACCAATCGTAAATACTCTCAGCCCTGATAACGGAATGGTTAGCTGAGCTGTACCTGTTGCTACAGCAAGAGACTGATCCTTGATACTTTCTGTGCCAAGCGAATACAGAAGAAATTTGCTCGATATTCTGGTTAGATCTGGCTTCAAGATGGCAATGTGTCGTTGAAAAGTGAATGGTTCGCTGATGTCTACAAGTGCAGGAATGGCAATTGAACCAGTTACGGAAAAAAGAATATCTCCTACACTTGGCTTTCGAGCTGGCTTCAGTTGCTCATAATAAGTTGATGGTACGAAGCGGCTTGCCTTGTCGAGGCGCAACCGTCCGTCATTAATTGCAGAAATTGTGATAAACGAAATGCCACTTTCGGTTTGAGGTGGTGCTTGATGATCTCCATCATTGATCGTCTGGCATACCTTAGATAATTGGACTGTATTCCATTCGGCGGTCTTATGAGTTTCCCGCCACTCCTCCGTCAGCGCACCCGAGGTTGCAGCGGCAAGAACCGCTTGGCGGAAGCGTTTGAGAATCTGCGGTACCCGGTCCAGCCGCTCACGGCAGGCGTCCACACGCGCCAGCAGTTTGTCGAGTTTGTCGGCAATCCGTTTTTGTTCGTTGAGGGGGGCAAGGACAAAAGGAAGTCTAGCGGCAGCTGAACCCGAGAGCTCCTTGAAGGTTGTGCCAGTCGCCATCATCTCGGCAACAGGTTTGATATGCCGTAAGTAGTAATATACAAAGCGGCTATCTATAGAATCCGGCAGAACAAAACTTTTGAATCCCTGGTTGGTAGTGACTTCAGTTGATGCAATGGCAACGTACCCAACCGGTGCACGACTGGAGAACAATACACTCCCCGGTGGCATTTTTGCTGCGGAGCAGGCAGCTAAACCTTTATCAGAAAGGTTCCGAGTGCCCTGACTGATGTAGACATTTTTGTAACCGCTCAGATCCGCCGGAGTGATCCAGGGCATACCGCCTTGAGCCGCAAAGTTTGTTAGGTCTTTTGATGGTGGAGTGCTACCGCCCACTACCTTTGCGACATCTCCGATCTCACAGGCAACCCAGTTTTTGGGTAATTTTGAACTCACCCCTCCACCTCCGTGCCCAGACCAACAAGAAATATACGAAATTCAATTTCTGCGACAATCTGTCGCAGTTTTTCCGGAATCATTAGCATGGATTTTATTGCCTCAATGTTTCTCCGACAAGGTGTTGGAGATTTGTTGATCAAACGAGAGAATTTCTCTATCAGCCTGCTATTCCCCCACCAGCCCCTTTGCATCTTTCTCCTCAAGCTCCAGAACCGGCGGAGTGGTCTTGATCCGCTTTTCCACCTCATTGATGTGCTCAGCGGGCGGGATATGCTCCGGCATGACACCGCCAATCCGTTTGATCGCTTCGCGGACTTCCTTGCCCACTGTTTCATGGGCATGGATTGCCTGATGCTGCTCTTTCACCTTGTCCCGCGCCAGCTTGTCCCGTGTCTGGGTCATGCGGAACTGATTTGCCGCCAGCTCAGTGGTATCCATTCTGTCCATCAGGTTCTCTTTTTTGGGTATGCCTTTGCGTTGCTTGATCGCTTCATTACCGAGACCGCCATAGAGCCCCCTGTATCCGGCATCGTGAAAAACTCCAAACATTCTGTCTTGAACTCCCGCTTCGCGAGCAGCGCCGGAAAGCGCCTTGAACTCTTCAGAAGTCTGCTTGCGTATCTCCAGCCGTTCCATGTCGGCAGCCAGGGCGTCGGACATCTCCTGACGGCGTGCCTGAATGGCAAAATATTTTTGTGCCTCGGCAATTTCAGGTTTGCGGGGGTCGCCATTCTGGGCAATAAGGTAACAGGCAAAGCGGGAAAGTTGAAAATCTGAAACCTCTCGATTCGCGCCCTTGCCCGTTTCGATCATTTTGCCGACGCCGGCAAAATGATAATCAGGATTGTTTCCGGATTGTCTACATGAGATCATTGCCCTGTTAATTGCATCCTCAAACCGCCGCCACTGGCTGTAACCCAAGAGTGGCTGTAGGTCACGGGCGCTCCAAAATTCAGCGCCATGTTCGTTCAGCTTTTTCATCTCTTCAAAAGATATTGAACCTTTCACCGGCAGCGTTTTTTTCACCATGATGACCCTCTCAAATTTGTTTCCATGCGAAAATTACCCCTGTCAAATTCCATTATTCACCTCCGCGCCCAACTCTGCCAGAATGCCCCGCAACTCGGCCATGGCAGCTTCAAACTCTCCCAGCGCCTCCTGGGCAAGTACTGCCGGTTCCGGCAACTCATCATTTGACCCGTTGCTGTCATCCTTCAACCAGGAAATATCCAGGCTGTCATCTTTCACATCCCTGATCCACTCCCTCTTGAAACAACGGAAACGGCTCCCTTCTCCAAGATCCTTACGCTTTGCCTTACCGTGCGGGTCATTGCCATAGCACTCGATGAATTCCTTGAAGTGCTCTTTGCCAAACAGGGTCCGCTTGCCGAAGTTCGGCATATTGGCGCGCAGATCGTACACCCAGACCTCTTTAGTGTTCCCTTTGACCTTTTCGCCCCGTGTGAAAAAGAGGACGTTGGTCTTCACCCCCTGAGCGTAAAAAATGCCGGTCGGCAGACGCAGGATGGTGTGCAGGTTGCACTTTTCCATCAGGTCTTGACGGATATCTTTTCCCACGCCGCTCTCGAACAGAACATTATCGGGGAGCACCACGGCCGCCCGGCCACCGGGCACCAGCGACCGGTAGATGACCTGCAGAAAGTTCAACTGCTTGTTGGAGGTGGTCAGGGTCAAGTCGTCACGGGTGGGACGTTCGCCCCCCTTCTTGGTGCCGAAGGGCGGATTGGTCAGAATGACATTCAGGTCCTTGAACTTCTTGCCGGCGTTGGACAGGGTGTCACCCAGCATGATGGGACCGTTGATATCGTGGAGCATGGCGTTCATCAGGGCCAGTCGGTGGGCATCCTGTACCAGTTCGACACCACTGAAGGCATCTTTGCGCTGAAACTCCTGCTGCTTTTCCGGCAGGTCAAAGAGGTTGTCGCTCATGCCCTTGATATACTGGTCGGCAGCAATCATAAAGCCGAAGGTGCCGCAAGCCGGGTCTCCGCAACGCTCGCCCGGTTGCGGATCGACCAGCTGCACCATGACATCGATCAGCGGGCGGGGGGTAAAGTACTGGCCGGCGCCCGATTTCTTTTCGTTTGCGTTCTTCTCCAACAGCCCTTCATAGAGGTTACCGAGCCCCTCGTGTTTGGCGCTGTACCAATCAAGGTTATCTATCTCACGGATGATCTTCTCCAGATTTTTCGGCTCATCGATGCTTGTGCGGGCATTGGCGTAGATCTCCTTGATCCGCCCTTTTCCCTCCTCACCGAGATGACGGAGAAGCTCTTGATAAAACCGCTTCAGGGTTACCCCTTTCTTGCCGGTGAGGTCATCCCAACGATAGCCTGCCGGGATGTTTTTCTCGGTCTCGGTTTCCTTGGCCATCTTGAGAAAAAGTATATAGGTAAGCTCGGTCACGTATTGATGGTAGGTGATTCCATCGTCCCGCAGCACGTCACAGAGTTTCCAGAGGTTCTGGACAATTTCCTGAGTATTCAAAATAGATTTCCTTTCAAAAGCAACCACCCCCCAACCCCCTCCTTAGAGGAAGGAGGGGGAGTTACATCGGCACTATGCCTTTAAGCTCCCCTCCTATTTTAGGAGGGGCTGGGGGTGGTAAGGTTCTGGGTGGTAAGATTTATTCAAGCATACTTCCGTTCAGCAGGATACAGCGCGGTGTTGATCTCATCCAGAACAGTGGCGAGATTTCCTTCAAACATCTTGTTTATGCGGTCAAAGCCGCCGTAGTCCTTGAATGCCCCTTTGTCGAAGTCGGCCCTCTCAAAAACGGTCTCCTGGATCAGTTGTTTCTCCATCCGCTCCAGCCACTGGCGCTGAATCTTTGTCCAGGGCCGCAGGGCATAGACCTTTTTCATAGCCAGTTTTATCCGCTCCTCGTGGCTCAGTAGTGGGTCGCCCAGCGCCTGGCGGCGGATAAAGGAAATAATATCAGCGGCAATGTCCTCGTTGGTCCACTCCCGCCAGGCGGTGCGAAGCTTCGGCACCGAGAATCCATGCTCGTCAAGGGCCATCTTCAGTTCTTTGAGCGCCTGCCGGGTCAACTCCCGCGGTCGCTGGCAGACGATGGCCAAGGCTGGAATCCTGTTCATGTTGTCGATGACAAACTGTTTGAACTCGTTCAGGTAATCTTCCGGCTTTTCACCCTTGCCGTAGCCGCGGGAGTGTGACGAAAGTTCGTCCGCATGGTGGGAAATCATCTGTTTCTGGGGTTGGTAACGATTTTCATCGAGGAAAGCGAAGAGATGCTGCTTCCCCTTGATGATCTCTTTCGCCTCTGCCAGTCCCTTTTCGCGTAGCAAGGCGATTATGTCTTTCAGCTTTTCGCCGCCAGAAAGAATTTCAAACGCCTCCTGCACCTCTTTACTCATCCCCTGTGACTTGCGCTGAAGTTTGGCGACCACCTGTTCAACGTGACGTTTCTGGAGTGCTTCCGCCTCCAGATCGAACAGTTCATCAACCAGCATCTGCAGGGTAACTGAGGGACCGGGGGCAACTGCTTTCATGTTGGATACCGGCTCCAACGCCTCGTAGAGACCAACGGCATCATAGATATTGAAATGGTCCTTGCCGATCCGTGGACAGAGTCTCGTTGCCCGCCCCAGCATCTGTTCATAGAGAATCCGGGAGCGTACTCGGCGCAGGAAGACCAGGTTGCAGATTTCTTCCACATCGATACCGGTGGTCAAAAGGTCAACAGTCACGGCGATAGTGGGAAATTTTTCGTTCTTGTACTTCTTGATCATTGTTCCGGGCTTATCAATTGAGCCGGTGATCTTGGCGATGGCATCGTCGTCCAGTTCGCCGAGGAGTTCTTCGAACTCTTCCTTGAGGATTTTGACGACGAGGTCAGCGTGGTCGTCAGTCGCGGCAAAGATCAGAGTTTTTTCGTCCCCATAGGGATCGAGCTCTTTGACCAGTTCCATGGCTACCACCCGGTTGAACGGTTCGGTGATTACCGCCTTATTGAAATGGTCGATCTCCAGTTTGACATCATCGGGAATGTTTTCAAGATTGGTGATCTCGCCGGTGGCAGGGTCGTACACCGGTATTGTCTCGCCTTTTTTCCAGGAAATCCCCTCTTTCTTCAGCTTGGTATTGAGCTGGTGCGGAGGTTCATGGTCAATGAGCCAGCCATCTACAACCGCTTCCCGGTAACTGTAGGTAAAGACCGGCTTACCGAAGATATCGATGGTATGGGGAGCAGGGGTGGCGGTCAAGCCGATTTTGACGGCGTCAAAATACTCCAGAACCTTGCGGTATTTACTGATGTAGTCCTTCTCGTCCCGGTAGAGAAACTCCACTTCGCCCAGCTCCTTATCGAGGGTGTAGCCGCGATGGGCTTCATCCACCACGATGCAGTCGTACTGGTCAACAGAGGGAATGGCGGCATCATTGGCATTGTACATGATCCGCTGCATCACCCCCTGTACCGTGGAAATATGCAGTTTGGTTGTCTGCTCAGGCTGGGGGAAATCGACCCCTTTCATATCGTAGATCTGGTCAAAGGTGAGGAAATCTTCGAGACGGGTCTCCTTGAATTTGTCTTCTGCCTGCGTACCAAGCGCATTACGGTCCACAAGGAAGAGTATCCGCCGAAATCTGCCGCAATTGATCAACCGGTACACAAGGCCGATGGCAACGCGCGTCTTGCCGGTGCCGGTCGCCATGGCCAGCAGCATGGACCGTTGGTCTTTCTCCAGTGCTTTCTCGACCTTCTGGATGGCGCGATTCTGGTAGTCGCGCAGATCGAGGTAATCAAATGGCTCTTCCTTGAGTTTTGCGGCAGCCTTGTCTTGATCCTGTTTCAGGAGTTCAACGAGCCCATCGGGCGTATACCAGGCATGGAGAGGTTTTGGATGGTTTACCGGACGGCGACCGTCAAGGAACCAGACGCCGGATTTATGCTCCAATTGTTTCAGGTAGGGCCTGCTGTTGGAAGCAAAGAGAAACGGCACCTTGTATTCCCCCCAGGGTCCACCAACAAAAAGTTCCTCGCCCTTGGGCTGCACATCTCTGGCATATCGTTTGGATTGTCCAAGGTCGGAAACTACATCCCGCTCCCTTTTCTTTGCCTCTGCGACCCCTATCAGCTGCATACCCACAAACAGGGCATAATCAGCAGGGCCCGAACTTGTCGGCCATTCGGCAATCGCCTTGTTTTCACCTTTTTCAGGACGGGCGCCTTTGGCATAACGAAGTTTCTGGGTATCAGCCAGCCAACCGGCTGCATTCAGTTGTTCATCGATCAGAAGTCTGGTTTCCGCCTCAGTTAGATGCAAGCTGGCTGCAGAATGTGCCGAAGCCTTGCGCCGCTTTGTCTTCTGCTCGGAAGTAGTCTCCTGCGTTTTGAGGTTGTTCAGTGCCGTCTGCAACTGACTGCACTTTTCCTCCAATTCAGCGGAGCGCTCTGCCAGCTCCTGATTTAATACAGCGAGTTGACCAGGGTCTTGGTTGTTCTTTTCCGGTTCGACAAAATCGAGAGGCGTAAAGCCTACCGCTCCGTAGGTTTCTCTGAACCAGACAGCCAGGCGGTGTGCCAGATGGAGATGGGTCCTGGCAGAATCAAAGGTACCGAATGCTTCGTGGGTCGCTTTGTTGCCAACTCTTCTGAGGGAATGAAATGGAGGGAGAATGAGATCGGGAATAATGCCGGCATTGCCGAGGACGTTGAGTCGGGCAATCTGGGTACCTTCGACAGGCTCGTTGAGTTTCTCATAGGCAAAAAGATACTTTGTCATCACCTCAGCAAACACCCGCAGCTTGATGAGTGAGGTATTGGGATCGTGATGGAGATTCTTCTCCGCCAGTTCACCCAGATCTGCAAGTACAGGCCACGTTGATGAAAGTAACGCAAAATTGCTCATAGGAGTTTCCCCGTAGCCAGACTAAAGGCGGTGCGCGGTGTAACGATCAGGTGGTCATGAAATTTGATGCCAAATTCTGCAGCCAGTTCCCGCAGCTTGCGGGTTATAAGGTGGTCGTTCTCCGACGGGACCGGATCACCGCTTGGATGGTTATGCACCATTATCAGCCCCGTTGCATTATGGAGCAGTGCGGCTTTCAGAATCTCGCGCGGGTAGAAAGGGGCTCTGTCCACAGTCCCTTCGATTACCGTGACATGATGCAGGAGCCGGTTGGCGTCGTTGAGGCAGAGGGCCATCAGACATTCACGTTGATTTGCACCAATATGGATCCTGACAAAATTGGCCACGTCATCCGGGGATGATATGGTTTCAGAATGTTCGACTCCTTGTTCAAAGTATCTGGCCATGGCGGAGCGGATCGCGAGGAGAAAAGTCACGGTCTGCGGGCCAACATCTTTGACCTCAAGGAGTCTCTCGCGCGGTTGATCCAGTACAGCAGCAAAGGAACCGAACCGCTCAACGAGATTCTTTGCCAGAGCTTTGGTGTCCTTGCGCGGGATTGCGTACGCCAGGAGCAACTCCAGCAGCTCATAATCGGCAAAAGCCTCCCGCCCCGCTTTGAGTAGGCGTGCCCTCAGGCGGCTGCGATGACCATGTCTGTGATCTTTTTCAGGAATACGTTCCACTGTCTGTCTTTCTGAGTGAATGTAGAAGACTCCGAGGTTAAGGCCATATGGCCATCGCCTCCATATACGGCATCATGACATTGCTTACCCGGCAAACCTTGGCGTAACGCCAAAGATCATCGATCGTGCACCGGTTACATTTCCGACTTTCACGAAGTGCTTCCAGGGCAACATCCAGCCCGATTTTATGACGGTATTTGAAGCAATCGGCTACGGTCTTGGCAAGACAGTAAACTTTTATGTCCACACCGTCAATTCTGTGGGTTTCTACACCATCTCTGAGCGCAGGTCCTGAAAATCTGGCGAATTTTATTGGCAGGCTGGTTTTGGGGAGATGAGCTTTGACGTCAATAGCCATCCAGACCTCGAATGGCGCTTGTGTTGTCAGATTGTGAAAACGAAGTGCGGAAAGGAGACAGGCCACACCGTTAGGGATTGCTTTGCCGACCTCGGCAAGAGTCTGATGTTCTGTTACCTGTGCATCAGTCAGTCGATAGATACCGCGCCCGACGCGCTGGGCCACGCCGCGCTTGCACATGCGGCTGATCTCTACCCGGGGAATTTCATACTGTTCAAGATCGCGGGAACGTACCACGCTTTGCCTGCCGAATAGATCAAGTAGTCTCTGTTGTGCCGTGAGATTCATGGTAACCGCTTCCGTTCCAAAGTAACATGTTGCGAAAATATATACCTTGTATTTGCAACAATCAAGCAGTATTTAAAACTTCTCACGCTCCTGCAAAGGGAACCTATGGGGGACGTAGCTGCTTTATTGCTTTAACTGCTGCCGGAAAATATTCATAAAACAATAAAGCAGCTACTACCCTATCCTGCTTGAAATTTCGCTTGTAAACTTCATTCCTCTCGTTCCCATAGGAACGAGAAAAAGCGATGTTGAATAGTCAAAATTAGCCAAACTAAACGCTGACAGCTTTGTGTCACTCCATAATGCAAATAAATGATGTCTGTAAAATAAAGTTTGTGTATGTTGTACGATAATATTTCAGCAGGTTTGGCTGACTCAAACATTATTTTGGGGTGACGGAAATGGCTCTTAATAAAACGGTAAAACTGGAATCGCTCCTGAAGATTCTCCGGCTGCTTGACAAGAGGGTTGTCCTGGCGCCTGCGCAACTGGCCGAACTGCTGGGGGTGACCGAGCGGACGGTGTATCGCTATATTGCCGCGCTGCAGCGCGCGGGGTATCCGATTTTCTTTGACAAACAGAAAAACTCCTACCGCTTTATGGATGGTTATATGCTTTCAGAGCAGAGTGGCGGCAATAACGAGCTCTACCAGGCACTTTCCCTGAAAAGCCGGATGACTGACGCTCTTGCTGTAGGTCTTGTCTCGTACGATCATCTTGGACAATGTGTTGTGGCGAATGAGGCCGCAGCGTTAATCATTGGTGTGGAGAGGGAGGTGCTGCTAAAGGAGAGCTATCACAGCCTGAACTCATGGAAAACCTGTGGGCTTGCCCTGGCAGCAGACAGCGTCCTGGATTCCGGCATAGAGTCTCACGGGGAATACCAGCTCACGACGAGCTTTGGTAAAGAGGTGTGGATATATTGCAGTCTGTCACGCTTCATGCAGAAGGAAAAACCATTTCTGATGCTGGTTTTTCAGGATATTTCGCTTCTCAAAAGCACTGAAATCAGATTGCGCAATGCCGAAAAGCTTATGCAACAGTTTTTGGAGAACACCCCAGCTTATATCTTCGTCAAAGATGAGCAATCCCTTCCGGTAATGCTGAGCCGGAATTACGAGAAGCTTTTTAATACGCCGCTGGAAAATATTCTCGGAAAAAGGATGGATGAACTGCTACCGGAAGAGATTGCCCGGCGCGTTGTTCAGGAAGATCAGAAGATTCTTGATTCAGGGGAAGTATTTCAGGAGGATGAGGAGATAAACGGGAGGTATTACGCGACCACCAAGTTTGTAATCCATCACGAATCAGGTAAATCGTTAGGTGGCTTCATGATTGATGTAACCGAGCGTAAATTGGCTGAAAAGAGGGCATCTGCCCTTGCAGAGCAGTTACAGGCTCTGGCGCATGCCGCTATGGATGCTTGAAATAAAGTGCGATTGAGCGGTGACCTCTCCCAGACCTAAAGATTCAGCAGTTTTGCGGCTGTGCCGCCCATAATTTTCTCTATCCCTTCAGCCGGAAGCGGCAGCCTGCTGATCGCATCCATGTTGCGCCGTATTTCAGGCATGCCGGGCCAGTCACTGCCGAAGATGACCTTGTCGGTGTTTTGGGCTAGCTCCGGAAAATAGGTCAACAGCTTTGAGGGTGGCAAGCCGGAAAGTTCCATATACAGATTGGGATGATGCTTCGAGAGAAAAAAGGCGCGGTCGTACCAGAAACCACGACCGGAGTGAGCCATGACAAGGTTCAGATTCGGGAAATCGCTTGCGACATCATCTAAATGCAGCGGGTCGCCATATTTAAGCCGTGAACCTTTGAACACGGAAGAGCCGGTGTGAATCAATACCGGAATGCCCAGATCCTGAGCCGCGTTATATAGCGGATACATCCTTTGGTCGTTAAGATAGTAATGATGATAGGTGGGGTAGAGCTTTACTCCACGGAAACCGTTGTCGTTGACCTTTCGGCGTAGCTCATCGCCAAGATCGGTAAACAGATTCGGGTTGATATCGCAAAAAGGAACCAGCCTGCTGCGCCCGCGACAAAAATCCTGCACCTGTTCATTGCTGCAGATTCCGGTGGTGACAGGACTTAATTCTGCCAGAATGCAGGCGTAATCAACCCCTTCTGCAGTTAAAAACTCTTCAAAAGCCCCCGGATCACTATAGCGCTGAATATATTCTTCATAGCCGACCGGATGACTCTTATGCATCCACTCAGTTACCCACGGATGGTGATAGGTGTACAACCCCAGGTGAACGTGAAAATCAATCCGCAGCTTTCGTTCAAGATTATCGGACACTTGCCTCTCCTTACTCCATTTTCAGATTATCCTAAAAACGGCAGTTCATTGCCACAAAAAGGCAGTAGAGTAGGAAGCAGGCCACTGCAACCGTAGGCTTAGCTTATCTGTTTCCGCCTCTTTCGTGCGGCGGTGCCTAAATAGCCTTACCATAGTTGCCTTAACCAGCTTCCCCTCATCA
>CAIMXI010000041.1 GCA_903845365.1 uncultured Geobacteraceae bacterium
GCAGCGTCTTCGGCATATTTTTTAGCACCATATCCCTGACCCACTACAACTTCACCGCTGGTCTTTGTTGCCCATTCATGCGCAAGCGTAGAGCTATTGGAAGCATCTGCTGCTGAACCGGCTGCTGCACCGGAACTTGCTTCCGCTTCTCCTGCTTTTGTAGTGGAAATTCCTGCTTGCGTAGTTGCTGTACCTGCCTGCGTATTTGCTATGCCAGCCTGTGTATTTGCCGTTGTTGCAGCACCTTCCGATGTTGCGGCACTCGCTGCGGACTCTCCCGCTTTGGTATTGGCAATTCCTGCCTGAGTGGTCGCAATTCCTGCTTGTGACGTGGCTGTTGCTGCTGAACCTGCCGCTGTTGTTACATAACCGGACACTACAGCGCGATCCAGACCAGTTTGCACCCTGTCTGCCGCTGTGGCCACTGCATCAAGACCTGTTTGCACCCTGTCTGCGGCTGTACCCTCTGCATCCAGATTTGTGTTCACCAGGTCGGTTGCCGTATCGTCAGCGGCAGATTCTGCCAAGATGGCAGAGGCTGATGCTGATGTGGCACTTGCATCGGCATTGGTAGCGGAGGAGCTTGCGGATATTGAAGAAGCTCCTGCGGCTGTTGCTGATAAACCTGCTGCGGTTTTTGAGCCGTCTGCGGCGACCGCTGAACCGGATGCGGCTGTAGCACTCGCTGCGGACTCTCCGGCTTTTGTGGTGGCAATTCCTGCCTGAGTAGTCGAGGTGCCTGCGGCATTGCTTGATGCCGACGCTGCCTGGTTGGCATTAGTTGCTGATGCGGCAGCATTATCCGCTTGTGTTGTTGCTATGCCCACTTGTGTCGTAGCTGTGGTAGCTGAACCTGCTGCTGATGTGGCACTTGCAGCGGCATTGGTGGCAGAGACGGCAGCCAGCAACTTACTTTCATAAGCGCTTTCGGCTGATATAAGAGCGTTGATATACTGATTACGAAGCGGCTCCGGTGGAGCTTCTTCAAGGTACATTAAGATGTCAGCCGTAGAATCATCGGTAATATGAAATGGTATGTCAGCACAGATTTTACCTGTACCGTCAGTTGCAATCATGCGTATTCGGGAGTTCTGGGCAAGGCTTATGCTGAAATTGCCGTACTCGTCAACGGTTGTCGTTTGCGGGTCAAGCGTTATCAGTGAACCCTGCACCATCTGCGGCACAATAAGTGGTTTGACGACAATGCTTGTACCAGGAGATGTGGTCAGACCCAGCGAGGCAACATTGCCGGTCAGTGTTTGATATAACATGCGCTTTCCCTTCCGTATTCGCCATAATTACGGCGTATAGTACAGATAAAAAAATAATTACTCAATATTGATTTTTCTGTTCTGAGAAAATAAAAACATATTTACTGTGCCATACGCTGCTGTAGCATCGCTTTCTTATTTGGTTTGGCTATCCGTGATGCCCGCACGGTTTCTGCGGTAATAATGCCAACTTTTGGAAACGCTTGTGACTTTCTTAGTCCGACATTGAATCTCTGTATATCGATAGCTTTACTATCACCTGTTCTGAGCCCGTCAAGCAGATCTTGCCGCTGTTCATTCCAGTGGGCATTTACCTTATTCAGATTCATCGCAATTTCTGTCCGCTTTGATTGTTCAAGCGGCTGGAAACCAAATCCGCGAGCGGCGGCTTCCATTGCATCGTATTTCACCGGTTTACCATTTTCATCAAATACCGGCTTGCCGTGACTGGTGGTTGCGCCCTTGGTGGCCATGCGGTACGCTGTCATTGGTGCAGCAATGGCGCTCGGTGCGGCAGATTCAAGCGCACGGACATAATTACCCTTTGCCAGATTTTCACCGGTTTTCATGCCCTTATCCAACATCCCGGACCAGACACCCATTGCGGCCTCACCTGCGCTTCTCTCGCCGGTAACAAATCCGGACATGGGAATATTCAGGCGCATCGAATTACTGATATTAATTCCGGCAGCACCTACGGCACCGTGCCAGATAAAGGCATCAAAGCGCTCACCGGCAAAACCGAAATCTTTCAGGTGGGTTTTTGTCCACTGTTGCAAATCCATCTTGATGCTACGGCCAAAGATACGGCGATAAAGCTTATCGGCCTCGTCTCCACCGGCCATTGCTGATGCTCCACCGATAGCGACAATCATGGCGCTGTATTTAAGCAGTGCCAACATATCGGCTTTCTGGCCGCTGGTTGCCCGGTTGTAAATCCAGTTCCAGTTATTAAATACAAACGACTGCAAAGCATAGGCGGTTCTGCCAACCGGATTTCTCGCCCATCCTGGTAGGTTGGCTCTGCTCATCTCAAAATTGGTTTTGCGGTTCACATCCAGGGCAAAATCAATTGCGTCAGATTTACTCATACCGTCAGCGAGTCCGGAGCGATACGCAGCAAGGATCATGGTACGCCGGTTCATAAGCTCCATTTCCTGGAACGGCATCATCGCTTTGTTGACAAGAGTATGGAAATGTTGTGAAATTTTCCCGGTTGTTCCTTCGTGGGCACCGGACATTTCATTGACTGCCGTCTCCATCTCTTGAAGCTTCCAGATTTTGCTATTAAACAGCTCTTTCTCGGCGGCTGACAGTTTGCCGCTCATAATATCTTTTTGTGCAGTGAAGATTGCAGATACACTATTCTGCTTGGTTCTCCGCCCCAGCTCTGCAACACCAAGAGTCCAGACCTGTGTGCCGTTGACTAGGATCGAAGAAACCTTTCCACCCAGATACATGAAAGTAGCAATCGATCGAGCGTTACCACTGATACGGTCAGCGAGGCCCATGTTACGCAGTGTATCCTTAATATACTGCTCCGCCCACACTTTGACTTCAGGTGGAGCATAGCGAAAGTTTCCAAACTGTTCTCTTGCATAGAGAGCCTTTGACAGCATACCTGCTGTAGACGTCATGTAGTCGTCATAGAGCTGCAAGGCGTTTTCGGTTTCGTACCCTTCAATCATGTATGGAGCGCGTTCGATCTGGTGGCGACCTGCTCCACGTCCCATCAAAACTTCAGCGCTGCCCTTGATTATGCTATTGCGCAGTTCAGTATATTGATCTTTAGTTACTTCTCCTTTTTTCATAAGCCTGTCAATCGTCTCAAGTTGTGCTTGTTCCAGCGCAAAATCACCTGCCAGATCTCCATAAGCAGATTCAGACATACCACGGGCAGTATCATTACTGCTTTCGTAAGTTTCTCCCTCACGGAAGTTGACCGGCATTGCTCCCTTCATGTTTTTACGTACACCGGCCAGTGCTTTTTCAGCACTATACTGGCTTTCGTGAAGCTGCATGAAAACCTTGACACGGACACGGGTATCAGTAGCCGACTTGATCTGTGCATCCAGCTCGCGCAATGCCGCCTTGCTTTCGCCTTCCTCTTCCTTGCGGTCACGTTCGGCCCGCAGTTCAACCAGATGCTGCTTGTTCTTTTCAATGACTGCCGGGACTACATGCTTCGCAAGTTTCAGGAACTCTGCAATATCTTCTTTTGATCCAGTGACAATCAACTGTCCGTTGGCGGTCAGCGCCTTACCATTGATGAAGGCACCAAATTTGATGCGTTTGTCACGATCTGCCGCGTCATATTTGTTGTTAATGCCTTTTACGATGGTGGTCAGCATATCGGTTGCCTGCGGACCGGCATAGTAAGGCAGATATGCCTGACTGCTGTTATCACCGTGCCCTTCCGTTTTAACGCTTTTCACCTCAAACTTAAGTTCGTTGACGATATGATATACATTCACTTGATGTTTGCCTTCGCCATGATTACGCGGCAACCATCCTGGGCGCTCTGATAGCGATTGACGGTAATCGGTAATGTGTCGTTTTATGGCCTCTTCTTCAACTCCGGCCTTGCGAGCCATTTCGATAAAGATACGCTCCCGCTCTTTGGCGACAACTTGGTCAATATGATTACGAACATCCTTGTAAACCTTGAATGCCGCTTCGGTCGGCTTGGCTGCAGCAATTGTTTTATTAGTCATGGCCTTGTCAAGACCGGCATAGACCCGTGATTTCCGGTCGCCTTCAACCAGCAGAGTGCTGACGGCACGCTGTTCGGCACCGGATAGTGCAGCATTTGCCGCCTGAATCCTGCCCCATGCGGTAGCCTTATCCGGATTCTGCCACCGGCCATAGGTATCCTTGACGCGGCTCCACAAGGATGAATCTTTTGTAGTGCCGTCCCCTCCCATAAAAGCCAGTTGAAAGCCGATCTTATCCTCTTCCCTTGAAATACCGGCTTCGACGAACGGCTGTTTGTGTGCGTCGCGTTCCGCCTGAAAGACCGGGTTGCCGAATAACCAGCCCATAGCATTTTTTACCGAATCAGGAGCAATCGATTCAAACCATTTGCGACTACGGGAGAAATCGAGCGGATTAAGAATCTGGCCAATACCTTTGCTTATCCCTTCGGTAAAGTTATCGCCAAAGGTTTCCTTGGCTGAGGTGAGGGCAGAGGTGATTGAAGGGGCGAGAGCAAAATTCGCTTCGTTTGGCATTATTGGCTTGACAATATCTTTCTCGGTGAATATTCTATTGGTTAATCTGCCCTGCTGGTCACCAAGAACAGGCAATTGGAGCCTGTGCCTGCGGGACCATGCGGGGCTTTTTTCTTCGTCAATATATCTCAGCTTTGTATCCAGCCAGTTCTGTAACTCATTGAGACTTTCTTTCCCGTAAATGCTGCCAATTTTGTTGATTTTTTCAAAGTTGAGATATTCATTCAGATGTATTGCAACAATAACGGGTTTGATGCCCCCTTTAGAATTTGCATCGATTTCAGTTATCACCACAAAGCCTTTTGATTTTGAGTCTACAATAGCGATAGGTCGATGCAAGTTTTCCGGAATTTGCATAATATCTGCTATGTCTAATTCGTGCCCCTGCAACCCAGCCATAGGAGTGCCAAGCAATTTACGCAACACTCTCTGCTCCATTTTTACAGGAAGTTGCTTCGCTCCCAATAAGGTTAGTGGTTCAGGCGTATGAGTGACTTTAATAGTATCGGATGCGGGTAGCACGGAATAGTCGTCATCCAGCCAAGCTTTGATTTGCTTTTGCAGATTCTCTATATCCTGTTTTATGCGGTCGCCAAGTCGCTCACCCGCTGTTTTCCCGAGAGCAAACAAACCAGCACCGTCACTCCCTATACTTAGCCTCTTTTCTCCAATCCTTAACATCTCCGCCACGGCCAGCGAAATTTCACTATCAGAAACATGAGAAATCAAACCGTTTTGCCGTAGCCAGTGTTTGATATACATGAACAGACGTTGCATCAAGCCTGCTGGCTTGATACTTCCGTCGGCCACCTGTTCGGCAATTGCAGCGGTTGCCTCCTGTACGGCTTTGCGGAACTGCTTTTCGTCGGTCAGGTCATAGTCATAACGAACGGCTACCTGATCAAGTATGCGGTGTGCCTGTTTGGTTGCTTCTGTTTTGCTGCCCGCCGTGCGTTTGAACCAGTCAACAGCCAGGTCAACAATCTTCTTTGTTTGGCCGGCGTGTGCCATCTCGTGACCAATAACCAACGCTTTGACCCGTTGCATATCTTGGATGTTGCCAGCAATAACATGGATGGTACCGTTGTATTCCATCGCCTGTACTCTGGCAGGGTCGACCTTTGCTATTTTGATTTGATTATATGCTGTGGGATTTGCTGCTTTCAAATCAGCGGGGGTTTGCCAGATTTTTACCTGTTTAGCAATAGGGAGAGTAGATACCCATGTTTGCGCCTCAGCCGCTTGGACACCTGTGTTCAAATAGGTTTTGTCACGTAAAGCAAAAGACGCATTTACGACCTGGCCAATATCTCCGCCACCAAGATCACTGCCAGCCCCAAAGCGAACACGGTCGCCTTTGATATATTGGTTGTCACCCTCTGCCCGTTTATCGGCCATATCCTTTTCAAGATTGTTAACCTGCTCAGCGATCTGCTTGTATCTCTCTCGCATCTGTTCCAGTTTGGCAACATCCGGCATTTTCAGCTTATCCAGAGTCAACTCTGCAGTCGCTATATCTGCTTTCGTTCGCTCCAGGTCGTTTACTGCTCTTGAATGCAGTAGTGCTACGGTTGATTTGATTTCTCCGGTAGCAAACAGTGACCTGAGTTTCGCTTCGCTCATATACTGCAGGCCGTTTACATCTAAATCATAAAGGCGATGTCCGTTTAAAAAAGCTCTAAAATCAAACTCACCCAAACGCAATCCAGGTATCTTTGTAATTACAATCTGAGCGCTGCCGAAGGAATACTCGACTTCTCCTCTGTCGCCAACTTCATCAAGCATTTCCGATATGCGCATTGCTGCCTCTGCGGCTTGCGAAGTTTTTGCAAGTTTGGCAAGTCCAGGCTTTCCGGGCACAGTCGGTTTTTTTAGTAGTTTTACCTGTTTGTCCTGTTCCTCTTGTGTGAGATCTTGGTGTTCAATGGCGGCTTTAGCTGCTGCATATTCAGGGAACACAACATTTTCGTAATGCTGAAATTCCTCCCTGAATTTAACGAGTGCCGCGTTGTATGCATCCGTCAGATCATCGGCATACTCTTCGCCATTGACGGTATATGATGTAACATCTTTAAGTTCATCAAGATCGCGTTTGGTACTATCAACATTACTCTGGTTTTCCTTAAGCAGACTTGCGGCATTATTTACTATTCTTTCTGACGCTCTACGCCGTGCCAGTATAGACCTGTGTGTTGACTCCGCCTCGTCAATATCTTTTTCAAGTTTAAATTTCTCTCTGAAAATAGGATTGCCGGTTGTCTCTGCCATAAATTCAGCATAGCCCGCTGAATCGGTGGCTTCTTCTGTAAGGCTATCGGCGCCACTACGGAAGTCATCAAGCATTCCCGCTTTGCGTGACAGAATCTGCCACATAACAGCATCAAACGTGCGACTGGTAGAATAGGCAACAATCTCCACCTTAAACCCGTCCGGATTAACCATATACAGGCTGTTGCCCTGGCGGATAATTCGGCCTTCCCGTTGCTCTACATCTGACGGCCTCCACGGTGCATCAAGGTGATGCAAGGCCACGAGCCGTTCCTGAGCATTCATGCCTGCACCCATTTTCTTGCTGGAACCAATCAAAACCCGAAGATCACCTGAATTGACACGAGCGTACAGCTCTGTTTTCTGCTGATCCGAATTTGCATCATGAATAAAGGCTATTTCGTTTTCCTTAATTCCTTTTTCGATCAAGGTTCTTTTCAGTTCGTCATATACCGAAAAGCCACTATCAGCCGTCAATAGTACGGATAATTCTTCATCACCTATATTCTCGCGGTACTCTTCCAGTTTTTCCCGACGTGCGGCATTCGCGTCACTGTCGGCAGATTCGTTGAGCTGTAAAATCTCAACATCCAGCTTAATGCTTATCATGTTCCATTTTTCACGATAGGAAAGGTCAGCCAGGAGGGCCATGAAACGATTGTCTTTATCAAGGCCAAGAACCTTAAGAGCGTCTTTGATGAATTTATCGGCTGCTTTTCCGGTACCCTTGGCCGGTGTTGACAGGTCACAGAATACCAACTGAGTGCCCTTGTTAGAATTGGTGTCATGGTATATCCGCATGATCTCGGTTGCAGAGCGGTTTATCTTGTTGGCTGGACCGCTTGGAGCAGCAGGATCAACAAGTCTGATATCAAGCGCCATTTTACGGGCGTCACTCATCAGCCAAAGGTGGTTATCTTCTCTCGGATCATTACCACCGCCAAGTCTTTCAAGACGGTCAGCGCGAGCAATCAGATATTCTGTATAAGCCTGTTGCGCTTCGGTCGGTTCACCAACATCAAGTCTCCGGCCACCATCCTTCACTTGTGGTATAGGGAAAGCCTCTGATTCGTTGCTTCCGGTTTCCTTGTTCATTTCCCGGATCTGTTCAGCGTAGATCCGTTTAAGATCCTGCATGGAAATAATGTCGGCAAACTCGGAATAGAGCTGCAGCATACTGGTGAGATTGTCGAAGGTACTCATGATCTGCCGCTCTTTAAGTTTCTGAGAAGCGGTGTATTCAATAGTCGGCTGGATCAGTGCGTATGTTTTCGCCCAACTGTCAAAGACATCAAGCTTACGATCTTTCAGGCCGGGACGATTCAGGTAACGCAACACGGCATACATCTCAACAAGGCTGTTACTGATAGGCGTACCGGTGGCAAAGGTGATGGCACCATCCTTGCTACGGAGATACTGAATCTTTGCATAGAGGTCAAAAGACTTCTTTGCGCCCTTGGGATTACCCATACCGGTAATATTCTGCATACTGGTTGAGTATTCAAGATTCTTGAATTCGTGGGACTCATCAACAGTCAGGTTGTCAATACCCATGTTTTCAAAGGTAATGACGTTATCGGTTGGCCTGCTGAGCAGGCCGGCCATTTTCTCCCTTTTCTTGGCAATCCGCTCGGTAATATTGCGAACCGTTCGACTGTCACCAGCGGTATCAGCCTGTTGTAGTGCCCGTTCCAGATAAGATATCTCTTCCATCAGGATTTCGCGCTGTGTCTCTGCCTCCATTGGAATAAAGCCGAATGAGGAATGACCGACGATAACAGCATCGAAATTACCGGTTGCAATCCTGGCAAACAGGCGTCGGCGATTCTTGGCAGCAAAGTCTTTCGGTGTAGCCGCCAGAATGTTGGCACCGGGATAGAGTTTCAGGAAGTCTGCAGCCCACTGTCCGACAAGATGATTCGGCACGACAACCATAGGCTTGTTTGAAAGTCCGAGACGTTTGCGTTCCATGACGCCGGTAATAACAGTAAAGGTCTTTCCGGCACCGACAACATGATCTAACAGAGTCACAGGTGATTGAATCATGCGCCATGCGGCATTGCGTTGACTGTTGCGAAGGCGAACAGCAGGAGAAGCACCAACCGTTTTAAGATATTTACCGTTGAATACACGGGGAGCGTGAGTGTTCTGTGTATCGTTATACACTTTGGTCAAGAAGCTTGCTTGCATTGGGTCTGCCATAACCCAGTCTTTGAATGTTGCAGACATTCGCTTAACGATGGGACTAAGCGCTTTGGTGCGTTCCTTATTCACGGTACGTGAGCCACCAGGCGGAGCCGGATCATAGGCAACAACAGCCTGCTTGTTGGCAATGGCGTTGAATAGTTCGGCAATGCCATAATCTTCATTCTGCATCAGGACGTTGACATCGTTGGTGGTGACAGTACCGGAAGAAACTATTTTAACAGCACCGGTTTCAGGCAATACCATAACACGAGCGTTGCTGATACCAAGATACTCGGCAAAGGCTGTATAGACACTTTCCGGTACCCATGTTGCGCCCAGGTCAACAAAGATCTTTTCTGTTGGTACATCGGCTGGCAATACCCGCTTGAGCGCTTCGACATTCTTTTCATACCCGTCACGGCCATCGACCCGTGACAGCTTAGCCTTGACATTACCAGACAGATAGCTGTCCTCCTGTATCCACTCTCCTGTTTCCGGGTCACGGAATATAAGGTTTTCATTGGCCAGCTTCTCGGTAACACCTTCAACAGTGTCTTTCGTCAATCCAGCGATATAGGCCAGATCAAGCTTGCCCTTCTCTGACAGTGAAATGTTGTAGCCGTCTCTGGCGTTTTCCGCTGTTACGATATTCTTCTGCGGGAAGTAGACTCGTTCTTTCAGGAGCGAAGCCTTAACTGCTTGTGCCTTCTTTGGCTTGCTACCTAACACCTTTGCTCTTGCTGCCGTGATTGCCGGTTTAAAGCTGGATTCAAGGCCGGATTCAATCTTGACATCTTCCGCCATCAGCGAAGAGTTTGCGGTTTCACTGATGTAGCCGTACTTTTCCACGAAAGCATCGTATGTTTTGTTGAGTGTACGGCGTTGCGCTTCAATATCGGGGCGATCAAACCGCTCTGCCTCAATCAGAGAATAAGCCAGTTTACGCAGATTCATCATACCCTTGATACGATTCAACCGGGTTACACCAAGGCTCTGCTTTTCTGTCCACGGAGTATCAGCGGTTAATTCAATAAAGGTTGGATTTCCCTGTTCATCATCATCTTCACGCATAAACAGCTTGTTGTTCTCTTCAAAATAGCCACCTACACCAATATCTTCACGGTTCATCTGAATTGACGTAGCTGCTGCATCGGCCTTAGCTGCTGTTGGTTTGAAGATGTCTTTATGCTTTGCCAGAAGATCCCCGGCAATAACCTTTTCCAGTTCGGCTACCGTGTCCTGTCCAGGTCGGGCATTAAGAGTGAATTCGCCTTTACCATCCTCTTTGCGCCACTGACCGCCGTACATCGTTCCCTTCATGGAAGGTTCGCCCAACATCATTTCAGGACGCTTGGCAAACCAGTTATTTACTGTTACCTCTTCGCCCGCTGCGTTGGTCATGGTGACATCGGTTTTCAGCCAACCTTTGTACTGTTCATCTGCGTTTTCATTCGGCATGAGCTTCTGGAAAAACACCAGGTCTGTTGTAACCTCTGTGCCGGCGTTCTTGGCAAAAGCATCATTAGGCAGGCGGATAGCGGAAAGGAACTTGAATTGTTTAGCGAGATAGTCCCTTGCTTCCGGATCGGCGGTATCCATAAAACGACTAGTGACAACCATTGCCATAACTCCGCCAGGTCGTAAGTGCATGGCGCTCTTGGCGATGATATAGTTATGGATCTTGAAGCCAGAAATCTCAGAGCGTTTCTTGTTGGCGTCGGTGATTCGCTCGCCGCCGAAGGGAGGATTGCCGATAACAAGATCAAACTTGCCATAAGGGAATTCTGCATCCTGAAATCCGGATTGCAGGAGTTGTGCCTCTGGATAGAGGTATTGACCAATTTTGGCTGTGACAAGATCCAGCTCGGAACCGTACCATTTTGACGAGGCTGCTTGTTTCCCAGGCATTAAGCCGATAAAGTTACCGCTGCCGTATGTTGGCTCCATGACGTTTCCGCCCGTGAAACCGAAGTGGTCAAGCACCTTATAGATAGAGCTGATAATATCTGAGCTGGTGTAGTGGGCATTCAAGACAGATTGACGAGCTTCAAAGTATTCCTCTTTGCTCATCAGCTTTTCCAGCTCAAGCCGTGCTTTCTGGTCTTGTGGCTGCTTACTGGCAGGATCAAAGACAGACTTGAGTCCACCCCATCCTACATAACGAGCCAGGACGTGCTGCTCTTCAATGGTTGGATAACGGTTTTCTGAATCAAGCGCTTTGATAAGACGGATTGCAGCCAGGTTGTTATCAATCTTCTGGCCGCGTGTACCTTCGCCAAGATGAGTATCTGCTGTGATGCGGTAGTTGCCCGGATTGGCACCGGAACGAAATAGCCCCCGTGGTTCGCTGGCTGGAGTGGATATTACAGGTTGTACGCTTCCCTTAGTTGACCCGCTGTCCGAAATATGAACAGATGTCGGCTTGCTTGCCACGCTTCCGCTTCGGACATTCTGAGTAGCATCAGTGCTTTCATTTCCTGCATCGTCAGGTTTGCTGCTGCTTCCGACTCCGCTTTCAGATGCTTGTTTGCTACCATTTCCTGATAGACTTCCGGGTTGATCGCTTTCCAATGTTGCCGTGCTAGTGCTGCCATCTCTGGTATTGTCATCAGAAACCTCCTCGGTATTTTCTTCTATTATAGCATGATTTCCTTTTTTTACATCATCCATAAAGCGCATGAGATAAGGTTTTATGGCATTTCCAAACTGTTTGGCAATAAACTGGAAAAACTCAGTCAACTGCTTGCCTGATTCTTTGAAATTGTTGTATGCCGCCACAAAATGCGGCTTGGCTTTTGAATAGGTCTCTTCGTCCACCGCTCCAGGGAATGATTTAAGCGACGAGCCGCCGAAGATATCAAACAAACCTTTCAGCGCTTCCTCTGCACCCTTCACGCCTGAATCGGCTGCGGCTTTCAGGATGTCGCCTGCGCCTCTGGTATCGGCTTTCGGTTCCAGGTAGTGCCGGTATTCTGGTTTGATGTCGCTGTTGTTGTTGGTTGCTGCTGCCGCCTTCAAAGTCGAAGCCTGTTCTCCTGGACTCAACTCACTCCATTTAGAACCGGATATCCTGTGAACAACTTTTCTCATACTGCCATAGCTTGACGCTTCGGCTATAGTTTGCCGCTCACCGTACCCCATCTTATCCCACTTGACAGAGAAATCAGGCTCTTGAGTGGGTGCTGCTTTTTTGTACTTAGCAGTCTGCTTGCTCCACAAATCATACAACCCGGCATAGCCGCCAATATTCTTGACTGCAGACTCAAGATCATCCGGCTGCATCGCATAATAATCACGGACATATACTTCCAGATCTTTCTTGAATACATTATAGTATTCATCGGTTGCCTGACTGTTGTTTATAAACTTGGTTGCCATACTCCAAGCGGCATCAACAGCCTTGCGTTGCTTTTCTTTTTCATAGGGAGTGTTATCAACTTCGATCTTACCCGGTACAGCGGTTACCTCATCAAACAGCGCCGCCATGTCGTCCAGGGACATGCTGTTGATTTCATCTTCAATGGTTTTGGTGGCAACCGCTGCCGGTTCATCCACAACACCTGTACGCTCTTTCATCTTAGCGATACGATCTTGCAGCGCTTTACGTGCTTTTGGTTCTTTGGCCGAAAGCATTTCTGCTTTTAGTTTTGCCAGATGCTTTACACGGAGAGCGGCATACCGGTCTATTCTTGTTGTTTCTCCTGCAGTTTTTGCTTGAATCGGTTTCTCATCGACTGCAGAAACTTCTGCTGTTTCTGTTTCGGCAGCTTGTTCTTCACTTGTTCCAAAGATTGAATCAAAGAGTGCGAGAGCTTCATTGGTTTGTTCCTCCGTAATGTCTGTAAAAGAATCTGCTTCTTCATCGGCAGTAGTTATAGCATCAGCAATATCTTCCGAACTTAACTCCGGATACTGTTCTTCTAGCCGCTGTAATTCCTGCTGACGCTCCTCATCCGTCATTGAATTGACCATCTCGGCATAGCGGTTTTCTTCTTTACGGTATGCATCCTCAGCCGCTTTTCCTGAATTATGTACGCTATAAGTATGACGTGGCGGTTCTAGCGCCGCTGCCGACAAGCGATCAACAAGATCATTGTCACTCTCTTTCATATATCCGTTTTCAGTTAAGGCAATCTGTATATCGTGCAGAGACAAGCCATCCGGTTTAACAACATGCAATAATCCGGCACCTGATTCTTTTCCTGCCAGCTTGTTTAGCCGATGGGTAATGTCTTTGCCCGCCCCTGTCCCTGGAGTTGATTTATTTTTTCCAGGAGTAAAACCGAATTCTTTGTTGATGTCAGCACGACTGATACCGCCTATTTTGGCAATGGCTACTATCAGGCTATCCTTTGATGTATCAATTTGCCGACGAACATTGGCAGGTTTGGCTACAGATTGTTTAATGGCATTTGTTTTTGTTGTGGTCTCGGCTGTGTCTTTTGGATTGACAACTGTTTTTACGGCTTCGATCAGCAAGTCATAGTCTGCTACGTGTCGCACATCTTTCCAGTCTCTGATTCCATTTTGTTTCGCCACGTAAGAAACCAGTTTTATGCCATCAGTAGAAACCTCTCCACTCTGTTTCTTGTAGCCGTTGTCGATCAAAAGATTTTGCAGCTCCCGGCTTTTCTGTGCATTGCCGTCAAGCAAAGACTTGTCTTCAGCGTCTATTTCGCTTATCCGCTTTAATACATCTGCAGGATAAGTAACTTTCCCTATTATGTCGCTTATGCCGCTGTTAGCAAGAAGGTTTTCTTTTTCTTTCCGTAATGCAGTAACTCGTTCAACTACAGGCGTGTTCCATACGTCGGACACTTCTTTTTGCGCCCCATTGATTTCTTTTGGCATGTTGGACAAATCATTTATTTTTCCTCCGGATTGGATATTATTACTTCCGCTTCCTTCCACTTGGCCTTGCAAGTCGGGCAGAGCCATTCCCACCCCGTCCAACTGACGCGGCCCTGTTGTTTGCACTTCGGGCAATATATCTGTAGCGCCATTGGCGGACTCCTGTGCTTGCCTGTATTTTGATATTATATATTCAGGGTAGCTGGCCTTGCCCAGGCCATTCAATAAATGACCATTGCCCTGGTTGACTACGCTGTTTCTCCATTCGATAGCCTTGTCATATTCGGTTGGCGTGGCAGGTTGACCTGCATCAGGTTGAAGGTTGATGGTTGAAGGTTGAAGATTGTTGTCCCCCTGGTCGTTTGTCGCCACCTGTGGAACCGGGGCGACTTGAGCAACAGCAGACACTATAGGCCCGGCAGCTTTATTTGCTGGCGCGGTTATCGGTTGCGGGCTGCTATCTTCCAATATCGATGTCCCTGCGATGCTTTCGGCTTTTCGCGCAGGCGGCGTGAAATCAGGGATATCATCGGCAGTTTCAGCCTGAACATCGTTACTGGTTGTAACAAAAGGTTGCAGCAGGGCAGGATTATTCAGGTCAAGTTTGTACGGTGCCGTCCCCGTCTCTTCCGTATCACCGATTGCATTATAGGCGTGTTGCATGAAATTGCTGGCGGCGGACTTGTTACTCTTGGCGATTTCATTACCTAAAATTTGTGCGGCTTTTACGCGAAGCATAGGCTCAGCGGCTGGATCTTCGAGGGCGCGTTCTATTTGTTGTGCATTTTTGAACGACCTATAGTGACCAACGCCAGCCAACGGACCAAGCAACAGCGAGGTACCGACTCCACCCTTGGCGCTGTCTGCTGCTTGTGCCATAAATGCCGGTGCATCTTTTAACCCGGCCATGCGTTCTACCGCTGCTTGCCCTTCGTCCTGCATTGCTTCGGTGATACCTTCACCGAGCATTTGAGTTCCCCACGCCTTGCCAAAGTTTTTAAGGGTGGTTACTCCGGGTTTGGCAATACCTTCCACGACTTTTTCAGCAGTTTGTTTACCAAACCGAGGGAATACCCCTTTAAGAAAACGTCCGCCAAGATACGACATTGCCACTTCTCCGGCTCCCTGTACCAGACCTGTTGCGACGCCTGTGCTTTTCGCCTTGACCACTCGCGGATCGCCTGGGTTGCTTGATGCATACACATCGTCAACGCCTTCTTGTTTCAGCATGCGCTCTTTGGTGTCCTGATAGGTCGAACCGCCATACATAGCCCCTGCAACGCCAGCCCCAACCAGAGGATTGATAAGGCTTCCGGCAATAACCGGCACCATTTGCCCCACGCCCTCGGCACCGGCAACCAGCGTTTCTCCGACAATACCCCGCTTGGTAGTGCTGCGCTGCATCTCTGGCAAGCGTGCTATCATTTTGGCATCATCTTGCAATTCCTGTCCTGTCTGATATGGTTTTGATCCAACAGGGGTAAAAGCTTTTATGGCTCCGCCGACCATTTCAGGCACGCCGGTAAACAGTCCCCGTTTAATGCCAGTGGCCATATCGGAGGCAAGGGATGTTTGCTGCGGCAGTGGTACCTGAATTGAATTCATCAATTGAGAAAACTCTTCATCCGGTATTGCGCTTGAGTTTATTTTAAAAAAGTCGCTCATTCGTGACCTCGTGTGTTGTTATATTATTGGCTGCGCCGTTGCCGGTTTTACTGGTGGACCAACAAACCGATAACCAAGAGCCCCTAGCCCCCCGGTTATCTGCTTTTTCTTGTTCCAGTAATCAGTGTTGCTGGTTGCGCCAGGGTTACTGGTTGCATTTTTTTCCAGCTCATTAAGTGCAGTAATAAGCGCAGTTGCTTGACTGTTTGCTTTTGCATTGTTAGGTGCGACGCCAACCATCTCGCCCCATTCGACTTTACCGTCGGGCCCCAAGCGTGAAGCCTTGAATGTATGGTCCCTCCCTGACGCCGCCGCAGTCACCATATGTTGTGCGTCTGATAGCGTATGCCCTTGACCAATCAGCTTTTCGACGGTGCCGAATAACTCTTTTTCGGTTATTCCTGCCGGTTTTGCTTTCGCCTGTTCTCTCAACAGGTTCAAGTGATCGGTATTATATTTATCCGTATTTTTCTGATGGGTGATATCGGCGCGGGTTTTTTCAATATCAAGAGGCGCTCTTGCTATTGCTATTGCTGAATTATTATTCATGTTGTTGGCGTTGGCATTGTTAAGTGCAATATGCGATGGCTGCAGATTCTCGGCTAATCGCGTTGTTGCTTGTCTTGTGGCTATCTCGGAATTAACATTTGCAATACCGGTTTTTTTGACTTGTTGATTTGTATTGAACTTTTCCATCAATACATCGGCCATGGAAGCATTGCTATCCAGCTTCCGGGTTGAAGAAATCAGGTTGCCGTCCGCCCCATAAGTCTCAATGCCATTGCCATAACCAACCTGGCTTGTCTGCTGCGCCGGTGCCGCAATTGCCGTCGGTTCTTTTTTCCATTCTGCCTGTTGCAATTGATACTGTTTTTCTTCGTCGGGTGTTCGTCCACGGAGTACATAAGTTGCTTCACCGTTTGAGGCAATCCCCCCGCCAGTTGGCGGATTATATGCTGCTATTCCTTCCGGACCGAAATCGCTGTTTACTTCGCCAGGGGCTACGTTGTCAATTTTTGTGATATTACCATAGCCGGGTACGTGGTAGCCTGGTGTCTGCATGGCGGAGGATGCGATCGGTGCAGCAATAGGTTTAGTCGCTGCGGTTTTTGTTGGTGTATTACGGGTGGGCGTTGGAGTGCTAGGCTTGCCGTTTGTCTGGCTTGCTGCAATAGCGGGTGGTTTTATTGCTGTAATGGGTTGAAGGGCTGTGGTTGCTGGTGTTTTGTTGTCAATATTCGGCGCATAGTTTCCTGTTCTGGCAAAATTCAGCGTTGATTCTGCTCGATCTGTCGGCAAAATATTCGGATCGCCACCAAGGATGCCGTTGACACCGTTGATTCCTCTGCTGACAATATCCGCGCCGGCATTAACAGGCCATGCAAAACCGCTGGCGATATTCCTGGCAGCGTATCCAAGGCCGGAAGCCAATGGTGAATTGATTAAATTATCGCCTATGCCCGCTATGGCAGGAGCCATGCTTTTACTTACAATAGACCGTCCAGCTTGATTGCGCTTACTGTTGGCCGGACCTCCAACGAACTCAAATATATCCGCCACCTTACACCTCCATCAAAATACGTCATAACTACGACGGAAACTATACGTAAAAAAATATGAATACTCAATACATGATTCTTAACCCGCGATATTACTGGTTCAAAACTCCAACAATAATATTGCTGCCTGCTGATGCTACCGATGCGCTTGCGCTCAAAGCATCTTTAGCTGCTTCTATTTTTTTTATGTAAATATCAGAAGTTGTTCTTATGAGGCTCTGGTTTATGGTGAGGGCTTCTTGCACAGCGATTGGGTATGCTTTTAGCTGTCGATCCATTGCTATATTCGCAAGGTCATCCTCGTGTACTATTGTTTCGTAGGCAAGGCGATATGCAGTTATAGCCTTATCCACCGCCAATAATTTCAGTTCTACTTCTTTCTGGTACTTATTAAAGATACGTTGCGCCTCATTGGTAAAAGCCGCTTCAGCCATACGACGATATTGCAGATTGAATTCAGCATCGGCGGCGTGCGCTTCAATCTGTTTGCCAATAACAAACTGTTCGCTGGTTTTTGCCCAGTCAAATATCTGCTTCATCAGATCCCGCGCTGCCTGATTTCTGTCAAACATATACTGCTGTGTCGCCGCCAGTTTCATTGCTGTGGTCATGGAATTAGGATAAGAGAACCCCCTGGCCCCTGTTGCGCTTGCTGCTGCGCTATGGGCATCCCGTAGAGCCTGTTGCTTTCGTTCTAAGTCCTGCGCATACAATGCGTTGCCCACGGCGGTTGAATTACTGGTGAGGTCAGCTATAACTTCATCAATAGAAGAGTTTGACGTGACGGACATCAGGTTGCCCAGGGTTGTTTTAAGGTTTGTCCAGAATGTTTCCGACCAGATTGCTGTTTCGCTGCCGTCATATTCAGGGATTGATGTAATAACGGCGACATCTTCCGCAATTGAATTCAGATCGGAACGTAAATTTGTCAATATTGTTTCCATTGCGGTAAGTGATGTAACAATGGATGAGTTTCTCACCACTTGCGTTAATGCCGGAACAGCGGTGGCTTGTATATTGAATGAGGGGCCGCCTAAAAATTGGCCGGACAACATACCCAACGCAGTTGTGACATTGTTATTTGCTCCAGTGATTGCTCCGCTGATTGATGTTGCTACAGAATCTATGCTTGCCATGATGTGTCTCCTTTTTTTATTCTGGTTCTGTAATACCGTATGGTACTAGCTTGTTAAGAGCTTCTTGACGTGTTTTACAATTACAATCTTCTCCAGTGATTTTTTTATACAAGTCAGCAAAGAAATTTAGTCCTGTTACGTCAATGACGTTTGCTATGGTATCGCCTAACCCTCGCTGCCGTTGTACCAGCGTAGCGACGTGTTTATCGCCACATCCGGCACATGCCTCGGAATCAACAGAATTTCCTATCTCAGGTTGTTTTATCAGTGTTTTTTCCATGTATACTCTCCTTACGTGCAGCGGCCAACATCCACACGGTAGCAATACCAGCCGTTAAACGGATCAACGTCTATTCCGTCTACTTCTCCAGTCAACCATTCGTTCACTTGTGTTGCGTTAACATGATATAATTTATATTTAGTGCCGCTATTGCCTGTGTGCACTGAGTTACTATTGCCATTAATATATCCTGTGATGTTGTAGCCTGAAGTCCCTGCATACATCTGCCAATAAGCCGTAGGCGGACTAAATCCGCTTGTGAAATTAACTTTTACGGAGTGACCTTTATTATCATCGAAAGTAATGCCCGTTCCTATCCCGGCACACCAATATGTGTTATTCATGTATGCAGATATGGTCACAACAAAACCAGCACCATCCCAAGTAGACCATGAAACCAATGTGCCGCTTATGTTGGAGTCAAGGGTGTAATAGTAACCAGTGCTAAATGGCGCCACCCCGCCAGTCACTCTAACCTGATTATTTCCAAGGAGTGTATAGGCCATTGCTGCTGCTGTGACGGTGATCGTCGCTGTATCTTCGAAGGAATTATAATTAGAACTGTTGGAAGTAAACACGACCTTGGCCGCATATGTACCGACCGCTAAATAACTTCCGGATATAAGGTAATTAACGCCGCCGTCAACCAGGGTATAAGAAGCCGTAAATAGATTGGTGATGTCTGCGGCTGTATTTGGGTCATATACTTTTGCGTTCAGGTATGATGAACTAACCGTTTGCCCAGATGGTTTGTATGTTGCAGTTATGCTTGACGGCCAGTCGGTAACTGGCGTTGCTTTGGCGACGCCTAGTGTATTAAAATCAGTACCGCCCTCATAATGTTCTGAATCATATGGTATAAATTTTGAGTTAAGAGTGTAATTTCCTGCATTGACGATACTAAAGATACTGATAAATGTCTCCTGTCCATAGCCATTAACTATAGAGTAAACCCAAAAGCCTGGTATTTCCTGACCCTTGTGTGTGTGTTCGTCTGTTATGCTTAGAGCCGTGCCGTAAATTATCGGGCTTATTACTGTAGATGATACATTGACTTGCCCTTTAACTATGACGCCATCCCAAGCGGGGGACAGTAAGAAATTTTGTGTCGAGCTAGGCACAGCATAAATCGCTAAATAACCCGATAATCCTGAATCAGGATATTGCGCCACATCCAAGTCTATCAGCGGGCCTGTCTCTGAACCAATGTGATAGGTGAATGTAACGCCTGATAGTGTTGTTGTCGCTTTGTATGCTGAAAGAGTTTTCGTTTCAACTATATCGACTGGCAAATTGAAAGAAACAAAAGAGCTCGGCATTGGTTGTTTGTTGACAACTATCGGGACATCATGCGTCATTGGGGCATAATTAACCCTATCAGTTGGCCTGAAGGTAACTGGCACCATAGTGGTTCCGGCGTCCGGTGTGAGTGTTGGCCAGGTAAACTTACCATCAATATTGGCTCTTGATGGATTTAAGGCGCTGCTTGTGCTATATGGATACGTATATGTACCGAAATGCCCCCAGACGATAGAGAGCGCGACCCGTGTTGGACTAAAAACGCCTGCGCCACTGGCTACCGCTCCTCCCCTGCCTAAATGAACCTTAAATTGGACAGCGTCGGTGATTGCCTGTCCTCCTGCAACTGCGCCACCTGAACCTGTAAACAAAACATTTTTGATAACAACAACATTAGCCGTCCCCCCGGCCACTGCCCCACCCATTCCTAAATGTACTTTGAACTGTATTATACTTGTGGTGGATTGTCCGCTGACTACGCAACCGCCGCTACCCGTGAACTTAATCCGGCGTGATACAGCAATAATCGCATGGCCGGCAAAGCCGATATCACTTACGATTCTACCAATACCGCTTTTGCTTAACAGCCCATGTCCGCCAAACGACATATCTCTTACAGCATGATACAAACGCCTGGCATTGCGCACCGCATGTCCACCGAGTGACATATCGTGCTTCATCCAGTCGTTGCGAGATTTATTCGCGATCGCATGTCCACCCAACGACAAATCTAAGGCGTTACACAAAAATATTGATCTGGTAACTACGGCGTGACCACCAAATCCCAAATCCTTTACAACGTGCGGCATGTGTGATCTTGTTGGCAGCGCATGACCGGATGTCAGCAAATCATATATTGCGTGAACTGATCGAGTTGAGCCGGTGACGGCATGTCCGCCCAAATCCAAATCATATATGGAACGAATCACTTTGCTTGAAGTGGCAACAGCATGACCGCTAAAATTAATATCACTGTTACATCCTGCTATTTTGGAAAGGTTGGTTACGGCGTGCCCGCCCAGGTCGATATCATAAATATCGCGTTGCATCCGCGTAGCGGCAAGCAGGGCGTGACCACCAAGAGATATGTCATAACGCAAATATGAACTTATTGTCCGCGATGTGACTGCATGGCCACCAATATCCATGTCATACCTTGCATGAGCTGCAGAGGTGATGCCTTTTGCCGCGTGCCCACCAATATCCACGTCATATATTGCATGAACGGAAGTGGTGACACCTCTAGCCGCATGTCCGCCAATCTTCATGTCGAATGGGGCGTGTGCTGCGGAGGTAATATTCCTTGTGGCATGTCCGCCAGGAAAGTCCAGGTGATAAACCGCGTTTACGGATGCCGGTACCGGGATTATGCGGATACTGTCAGAGTCGGACGTCAAGCCCAGGTGAAGTTTGATAACGTATACATCGTGAAGGAACCCGCGATTAAATACTGTTGTATAGCTGCCCGGACGAACCGCTGCGTCACTCCGTGCTTTTTGATTGCCATAGTTCTTTGCGTATGCGAGTACCAGAGCGGGACACTTTTTGCCAGCGAAGGCGATCTGCATTTTATGGTTGCCAATTTTTGAGTTGGAAAATCATGTATGGAATTCTGAGTTCATCTTCCGGGTTTTCGACGATAAAGGGTTGATCGAACATTTCCGCAAACATAATAGTTCCAGGAGTGTTTAGTTCTGTCGAACTTGAGGGAAGAGAGTAACTTGTCCAGGATGACACCCCATTACTTACAAATAACGCCGGTGCTAATACTGCATATCCTTTAATGGCACTCACATTTGGAATATCGGTGAACGTCCATTTAAGGCCAGTTATTGACAATCGTACAGTCGGAGTGTCTCCTGGAGAAACTACATACTGTGATTTTACGCCAGCGGTTTCATAACCGGTCGTAATTACCACTGTCTCACCTTCAGTTGTGCCGCGCTGATAGCCGCCACCTGATACTTCAGTAAATGAATGATATTCGTCTTCAAGTCCGCTCATTCCTGTACTAGGTTCGGTAAACAGTGCAACGGTGAGTGGTAAATGAAGTATTCTCTCCAGCATCCACAAACACCCAGCCTTTGTAACTAATTCTGACATGATATTTTCTCCTGGACGCTTTAATAATTAAGGCTTGTGTGGAGCTGAAGCAATAGGTCGCGTATGGTTAATTTATCTCCAGCAGCGTAGGCTGTGAATGGTGCCGTCAAATTCTGCATGAATATTATGTCGCTGTTGTCAGGCAGATCACCACCGGCAACACCGATATCTCCTTTGTAAATGATAAACCCGGTAATTGCCTCAGTTGGCCTGAAATTTTGTGGTGGTGTTGTGGTGAATTCAAATTCAACGTTTATCTGCTTCTGTATTGTCGGGGTTCCGGCGTTTAGTTCGGCTTGTGCGTATCTAGTGGCGTCATCCAATCTCAATAGCGACTCCATACCAAAAGTTGAAAAGTTTTTGCGCGCATAACCATTATTGCAGGTTATGAGACCCTGATTTTCGTCAGTAACTTCATGTGTAGGTGATATTTCTACTATCGTACAGCCGTCAGACATTGTGGCAGGCAATTTTGTCAGCAAAATATTGTAATTATCGGCTGAAAACTCAGAAGGACCTAGCCCTGTAAGCAAAAATTGCAGCATCACCATCGAGCCGTGCCGCATTGTACTGAATTGTCCCATTACATATCTCCTTTCCCCGCTGTTTTAGTATTTGCTTTCCATCGAAAAATTCATTTGTATTGCCAATTTATCGCCATTATTTTCCGGCTTAAAAGCAGGTGACAACAATTCAGCAAAAAGAACATTTGCGCTTGTGTCGCCAATAACAACATATCCTTTTATTGACTCTCCGTCTGTCAGTGGTCCGGTAAATGTCCACTCAAGACTGTTCCAATTCATAATCGGTACAGTTCCGCCTGCGGTCATACCTACTCCCCCGTCAGTGGCGGTTACAGATTCATCTGGAGGGCTATCACCGGAAGCATATACAGGCCATGTGAAGCTTTCGGCGGTATATTTTTTTGCCAAAGTGGCAGGCTCGGTGAAAAGCCTAACGTTAAACTTGGTTTCCTTGGGTGTGTCATCGAAAAACGTTTTTAGAATCTGTAAAGCACCTTCGTCCATTAACTTTAACGCCATAACTATCTCCTTTTTATCGTGTTCTGCTGCCAACCACTACAGCCGGTTCCATGTTAAACACCGTAAAAGCCGCCCCATTGACATTCTTAAGCTTGATTTGCCAAAACGTCCCACGAGCCCCCCGTGGCGGAACTGTACGCAGAGTATGTGCCGATTGCTGATCATCAAACAGAATCACATCATCCTCGTAAACAAGCTCTTCATTGACAAAGTAATCAACCGCCATCTCCCCGCTACACCTTGCCTGGACATAGAGGGCAGACAGGCTTTTCACCTCTTTCTTGCCGAAATCAACTGACGGCGTAAGCACAAAAGCGTCTATCTTCCGAGCGAGCTCCGGCACACCTGCATAATCGGTTTCACCCTCAATCTTGAATATACCTGTGCTGTTGGCTCCATAATAACCGGATGTACGATGAAACAGACTGGTGAATGGATAGCTGACAAAACGGCTGTGAGCGCCGGTGGCTAAGGCCGCTGTTCAAGCTCCAGTAGTTGTGGTGTTGCAATAGCAATCAGGTGTTTTATGGCAGACACAATCACGCGGCACCTCCCACAGCACGGAGCTGGGTAACGGTTGCGCCAGCAGATGCCAGCACTTCCGGCAAGGAAGGCTGTTTCGGATTGTATTCAGATACGACCAATCCCTTTTTGGTCATACTGATAAATACCGTCGTATCCATCGCCTCCGTTGGTGCCAGCTTGGTAGCAAAGCTGACAACTACATCACTCTGCGTCCGTGACTTGTTCGGCTTTACATCCAGCTTGATCGTGATGCCACGTTTTGACAATGTTGTATTCGGATCAGCAATGTTCTCTACAACACGCTGAAACTCATATTTAAACCTGTCGATAATCTCTCCCCCCATCAATGTTTCCAAGCTTACAACCGGGTTTTCTGTCTCCATTTCATACCTCCTCGTGTTTTAGCGCCTAAGCGCACAATCTCTGCCAATACCCCTCTTCAAACTCTGAACACCGATACACAGCATTCTCTGACAACGCAAAACACTCCAATTTGGCGCACTCTAGCTGTTGCGTATAACTGCAATACGTCCTTGCGCAGCTATCACATTGATGCCCCTTTTTATGTTTTCTGCGCTTCATCACGACACCTTCGCTCTTGTCCCAATAAAAAATACTTTTGCAATGTTTTCTCCTGGCATTTGAAACCGGCCTGATTCATCAGCTTGGCTACGCAATACCATGAAGACCCCCGACTTCGTTGCATTGCAATGCTGTCAAAAAATCGCTCCACCACATAAAACGTCTGAACCCTCACTTCCGGATTGTATTGTGGCTTTGCTGCTTTTTCCGGCAATTGCATAGGCACAACCTCCGCATCAATCCACGTGCCGCAATTCCAACACTTAAATCCATGCACCATAGCCGCCGCCGCTGAACCATCCATTCTGGCTAATTGCGATGGAGCCGAAAACCCGCAATATATTTCCATCTTTTTGTGACACTTTGGGCATTCCATATCAGCTTCTAAGCATGATAAAAAACGCTATCAGCCCACCGCACATGATGCCGCCCAAAATCACGCCACACCAGAACGCCACCCAGACGGCGCTCATGGCTCCATCTCCTGTACCTTCGCCAATACAACTCTCTGGTACTTCTTCACCTTTGGCAGTCCCGGCGTCCCGTTCCAGAGAGCCACCGCCGGCCGATAGCCATGCTTCGCCACCAAACTCAAAAACAGCCTGTTCGCCTGGTCAACCTGCCCCTCAATATCATCCGGCACTGGGCCATGCAGCGAACCCCACACCTGGAACAAACCCTTTGCCAGACCATTATCACCAACCGCCTTGTGATCGCCCCTGCTTTCCGTATGTGCCAGAGCCGCCATCGTGCGCGGATATTTGCTCCGCTCAACAATCGCCTTAGCCACCGGCTCCGGCAGGATCGCTTCAATCTTTTCCTGCGTACCGCTTTTTGCTACCGCCTTCACCGGCGTGTCCAGCTCCTCCGACAAGCCGGAAGCCACAAAATCATTATGCGCCCCGGCAATTCCGTAGACGATCATCAACAGCATGAACAATATAACCGCCTGAGCTGACTGTTTTTTATGCTTTGACATCTGATACCTCCGCCATCCGCTGTTATTTTTGTAATCAGTCATGGTTTTACCCTCCAATCTATAATCACTTGTCCCAATATCATCTCCAAACCCTTTGTCTCGTCACAGTCCAACGGTTCTCCACACTCGGTAATGCAATGAATAGCTTTCATGATGAATAAAAGACGCGGATCATCGCTATTCATAATAAATCCCCTTCAATAAGGCTTTTTTCTGGCGAGATTTTGCCTGGCATTCCAACGAATACTGCTTTGCCCTGTCAGCATCAGTTACAATCGGAGGCAGCGCTTCTTTTGCCGGGTTTGCAAACGAGCGAAGAGCCGCCTGTAATTCAACACGGAAAATCCGTGCTATCTCCTCACGGTCTTCCCTGGTCATGGCCTTACGCCTCCGAAACACCGCTGTAATTTTTGGTATGCCTTAGCGGATCGGATATGCTTGCACTCGGCCAATGGCGATAGTGACGTTGAAACTTTGAACTCAAAATGAGGGCATCCGCACCAACCGTTCGCCAATTCATCCAGGTCAACCAGATACATTGTCCCGCGACCGTTTGATTTAACGTGATAGCGTCCGGACTCTCCCTTTACGGGATAAACGCCAAGATCAAAGACGGCACTCATGGTCTCAGATTCCGTGCCGACAGCTTAATTGCCGCCCGCAGTTCCGAAAGCGCCGCAGGGTTCGGATTGCCGATATAAATCTCTATACTCTGCAGCAGATTTTCGTGAACTTTCTGGTCGGTGGCTTTTTTAGCAAACTCCATGCGACGAGTAGTCGTGTTAGCCTTCGCTTTTTGCTCATCCGCTTTTCGCCAATCAAATGCTTGTGCTGCTGCGTTCATTTGACACCTCCCAAATCTCTTTCGATTAAATAGGCTTCAGCCGCCAGCTCAACAAGGACATCCCGAGTCAGGGCGAAGTTTGCCCCGCACTCCTTACAACTATGTCTTGGCCGTGCCGCCTTGATCTCTGTGATTGCCTCTCGCAGCTCCAGCCTCAAGCTTTCCACAGTCGATGCAATACAGGCCCCGTCGTCATGCTCCAGTTCCGGCAGCAAATCTTTCAGATGCAGATACAGATAACGCAGATAGACCGCATTCCCGCAGCAGGTCATAAACGGCAGAATCTTGTCATGCGGCAGATTGATGAGGTCATTTGGATTTAAGCAGCGGGAAAGGTGGGAATCGCTCATACCAAGTTCAATGGCTACAGCTTTCAGGCTTCGGGGAGAACGGTCAAGCGACATACGCAGTGCTGCTTGAGGGCTTTTGCATTCCAGTATTTCTTTATCCGTAATTTCAACTTTGAACATCAGATCCTCACAGTAAAGTTAATTGCATAGCGTTAGCCGTAATTCTGGCGGATAGTTCCCAGCAGGATAACGAATCAATCAGCCCTATCCAGTTCATCCAGGCGATTAAAAACAGCCTGGCGCATAAATGCGGACATTGGTAAACCCTGTGCTGCTGCGACACGCCTGATCTGAGGAATTCGTACAGGGGGGATGTTGACCATAAACCGCCCCATCTTGGCTAACTCTTCTTCCGGCTTGGGTTTTGGGCCTGGCTTCATTCGCTCTTTGACAGCAGTATTATCTTTATTCATTGCCTTACCTCTGGAGATATTGTAATTTGTGTTGCATTAAATAAGTCTGTGTGGATAACATTTCGAATTATCAAAAGGAGTTACTGTCATGACAAAAACAACCATCAAACCGGGAGCAAAAGTTCCTGACTCCGGCATCTACAAAGAGACTGACTCAACTCGCCGTGCAGCAATGGTCAAAGGCGAACCGGCACCACCAACAACCAAGAAAGGCACGGAGTGGAAGCAAGTGGTAGACGCTAATCCGCCAAAGAAAAAGAGCAAATAACGAAAAAGACAGCGTCCTTGCCGGAGCCATTAATGTTGTGACCCAAATAGCAGGCGCATCCCGCGCACTTGTTCTGGTCTATTTCTTTGCGCAATTCAGGGCAGTAGCATTTACCGGCGGGGTATACTTCGATGGGCATGAGTTGTTACCTCTTTTCTTAAAAACTGAGTTGCACATATTTATAATTTAGGAATATCGCAAATGCAAGAAAAAAATAGTACACGCGCGAAAATAGTTTTAGATGGATTACGTAAGCATTACAGGCTGCGCACATATGGCCAGCTTGCGCAGTTTTTGGATGTAAAGCAAAACACGCTTTCAAGCTGGATTAAGAGAGATTCGCTTGACGAAAATCTTATTTATCGCAAATGCATTGGATTGCGATATGAATGGTTAGAAACCGGCGAAGGAGATATGCTCCAACAATCAGTTCACCACTCTTCAACTGGCAATACGGTAGCCACTGGTGAAGCGGAGGTAACGATCAACAGCAGTATCAGCGACATCGAAATGGCCTGGATTGTGCGAGCGCGAAAAAAAGGTGACGCATACATACTGGATGAGATAAAACGGTTGATAGCAGAAGAAAAAGAGAACGGAGAATTATGATATGTCTACGATAACGTTTGATACGCTTAAATTTGCACGCACTCTACAAGATTCCGGTATTGCAGATAAACAGGCGGATGCCATTACAACCGCTTTTAAGGCCGCTGTTGATGAGCAGGAACTTGCCACAAAGCAAGATTTGACGCTTGCCATAGAAACATTGCGCAAAGAAATAGCAGAAACAAAGGCGGAGTTGGTGCGCTGGATAATCGGTGCCGGATTTTTACAAACTGCCTTGATTGCCGGATTGCTGATAAAGTTGGTGAAATAACCTGCGCCCGCCTTTCTGGACGGGCGAGGATTGAAGCAGACTATCGGCGGGTAATAATCAAAATCAAGGCAATTGCCGTGGCATGTGGCAAACCTTGTCTGACTAACCGTCTGATTCGTTCAAGCTTTTCAACCGGCGGCACGTTTTTAATCTTTGATTCATACAACTTTGAATAATCCTGCATTTCTTCACCTCTTTTCATTAAAAGTATAATGATTCTATGTGATTATATCACTGGGGGGGGGGGTACAAGCAAATAAATAAGGAGTAATTATGTCTACAATCACATTTGATACATTGGCTTACTTCAATAAACTAAAAGGCGCAGGGTTTACGGAGCGTCAAGCAGAAGTTGCCGCCGAAGCGCAAAAAGAAGCCATTGATATTGTTATTTCTGAAATAGAGGTAAGGCACCTTAACGACATGGCAACCAAGTTAGATATTGCCGAGGTAAGACGGGATATGGCAGAAAATAAAGCCGACCTTATCCGCTGGGTAGTTGGTGCAGGATTTCTACAATCAGCCTTGATTGCCGGTTTGCTGTTAAAGTTGATGAAGTGACTTGGATGGATGGTCGTGTGAAAGTATTTAGTCTGATTGTGTTGTCCATAACTTTATTTTTGTTGGTGTCGTGTGGTAGCACGCAAGAACCGGTTATACCGCAAAAAGCGATTGAACTAAAAAAAGGGGTTATTTTCAACCATACATCACACTCCGGCTACTCTTGCGAATCCTGTCATCAGTGTGGTCTTGGCAACGGGAAAATAAGTATTTTGGGTAAAGATTGGGCGCACGTTACATGCAAATCTTGTCATACCGAAGCGCAACAAGGCCCTACAAAGTGCAAGGAATGCCACACTTCTAACGGCACTGCAAAAACCGTTGCAGCGGCTATAATGGTTCAACAAAATGCTCCTAGCGTATTTGCTATTTATGGCACCGATGTTGATGATGTCGCTGGAATAGAGATCACTCTGACGTATGATCCCGCCTCGCTTTCATCACCGACTGTTACTAAAGGTGAACTTATATCTACTTCCCTTCTTGTTACAAATACTACGAATCCTGGACTTATTAAAATAGCAGCTATTACATCCACTTCATTTTCAGGAAGCGGAGTAATTGCTACTATCAGCTTTGCGAGACAATTGGGTACAGGCAGTGTCTCATTGCAGTCAGTAAATATGATCAGTAACAAGGGATCAATAATTCTTCCATCTTTTCCGGTTTCTTTCCCGGTTTACGGCTCATACAGCAGTAGCAGCAGCGGCATAGCATTGTCTCCTGCACCGCTGAACACCAGTGCCACAATGAGTACTCTTACAACATCTACTCTTACTCAGGTATTTTTGTGTAATTAGCAAGGGCAGCTCTATGAAACGCTATCAAAAACATTTAGTGCTGTATAAAAATTATTGACAACAATGGGGGATAATATGTTACAAAAAACACAAATGAAAACAACACTTCGCAATATACTTGATGGTGCAAAAACCATCATCAATCTGTTTCCATCCCCTGAATTGCCAAAACCGCAACGCATAGGACGCTATGGGTATGACCCAAAACGCACTGACGCTGAGGCATTGGCATCTGACTGGCAAGCTGTCGGCAACGACCTTCGCAAGGCAATGGGGATAGTGGACCGTGAAATCAATCAAACCCGCCGTTAAGCTCCAGAACCAAACCATACATTTCCAACAGCAACACCATAGCGGACCGCTGCCAGCTCCTGCGGACTTCCAGCAGTATAATAACGCATACCCAGGAACTGCCGAGAGAATTCTTGTCATGGCCGAAGAAGAACAACGGCATCGGCATCTTCTGGAAAAATCCTTCGCGCAAAACAACCATACCCTAACAAATGAAAGACGAAACGGCCAATATATGGCGTTTGCTATCGCCGTTTTATTCCCTTTGCTTGGCGTTTATCTGATTATGAATGGTGCAAAAATAGAGGGTTCAATTTTTGGCGGAGTTGGTTTGGTTCCGGTGATTTATGCTTTCATTCCTAAAAAAGATAACAGCGATAACGGTGAAAAATCATGAAACGCTATCAAAAGCTAATTCAAGAAGCAGCCGGTACATCCAACTACAGCCAACTGGCAATCGCTATTGAAGCGCCGACAACATCTGTGCATGAATGGGCCACTCACGGTTATAAAGTTCCGCAATATAAAAGCCTGGAGAAGATCGCCGCATATTTCAAGGTGCCTTTGCCAACTCTTTTAATGGAAGCGGATGATCCCAGGCTGCAGATTGTTGACGCTCTTTATAAAGCAGACGAAAAAGAAATCCATACCGTTGCTTTTATGCTTGGCATCAAACTATGAGCATCAAACCACATCCAACAAAAAAAGGTTGGTGGTACATCATCATCAGCCACGGCCAAAAAGGCTCCAAGAACTATAAGCCGATGGAATATATTCCATACCAGGGGACAGAAGCGCGAGCACTTGCTTTTGAGCGTGAATTAAGAGGGATCGAGCCGGAAAACGATGGCCGTACCAAAGTGATTGACTTGTTAGAGCGGTTTTTCGCCTGGCATCAGACTAATAGTGCTGCCAAAACCCACGCTGAGTGTATGGCGGCCTTTAAAAAACTACTTCCATATTTGGGCAACAAATACATCTCTTATCTCCGCAATAGCGATTATGAACCTTATAAAGCCGCCCGACTGGCAACGCTGATCATCCCGAAGAGACGTGTTCACAGAAAAGACCGTAAGCACGACTCCAATGCCGAAACGGATGAAGAATATGCGGCACGGTGCCTTGTCGATACCCGACCCGTCTGCAAGCGAACGATCCAGATCGAGCTGAACCACTTTCGCACTTTTTTGCGCTGGTGTAAGGACGAAGAAAAATACAAGGTAGGCGACTTTCCTAAAGGCTTTCCAAAGGACCAGCAAAAACCAAAGGGTAAAGTGGTGCTTGCGCTTACAGAAATACCTGAATTAGTAGGCCAGATGAAAGAAGGATTCCAGCAAACCATTACGATGCTGATGCTACAGAACGGCTTAAGAAAAACAGAAGCGCTTACACTCCGTAAACGTCATGTAGACTTAAAGAATAATTGTCTTATAATTACTGGCAAGGGGGACAAAACAGAAGTTATACCGATTGTAACACCTGACCTGCGAGAAAAACTGATTGCGGCATGTGAAGGGAAAAACCCTTCGGAATATCTGTTTGTCAACCCGAAAACAAATCGGCCATACACCAACATCAAAAAAAGCATCAAATCTGCAGCAGTAAAAGTGGGCATTGACAAGAAGATCAACAATCATATACTTAGACACAGTTTCATAACAGGCGGATTGATGGCTGGAGCATCAACCTCCGTCATGCGGGTACTGGCCAGACACGAAGATATTAGAACCACTCAGGGGTACACTCACTTCATGGCAGACTACCTACAAGAAGAGGCTGCAAAGATAGCCTCTGCAATTACTGTAACCAAAACAGAGGATAAACCCGCATAGAATGGGGATTTACAGGGTTGCGTTTATACCTTGGGAGCAGGGGGTCGCTGGTTCGATTCCAGTCTCACCGACCAACAATTACAGCCACTTACAGCATTTTTTGTGAGTGGCTTTTTTGTTGGTTTTGAATACAGTGGTACTTTAGTGGTACTTTTTATGTTCGCTATAAACTTATCAACCTCAGCAGATTTCAGTATATTTCACTTCATTTCACAAAAAAAAGGGGCATAAGCTAATTGCCCATGCCCCTCAAGTTCATTCATATTATCAAGTATTTTCAGCTTTCTTCTGGAAAAAATGCCACACTGATAGGTTAACGGCATCAGCTTGTGAAAGCCACACACACCTTCCGATCTCTCGGTCCGTCAAACTCGCAAAAATATATTCCCTGCCATGTACCAAGCCACATCTTGCCGTTGCGAACTATTACCTGTACCGAAGAGCCATAAAAGCTTGCCTTGATATGTGCATCTGAGTTGCCTTCGCTATGCCGGAATTTCTTACTCTGTGGGATCAACTCGTCGCTGAACGACTCCATATCAAATGCAACATCAGGATCGGCGTTCTCGTTAATAGTGATTCCTGCGGTGGTATGCGGTACAAAAACCGTAGCAACTCCATCCAGCCAGTTGTTGTTCATAATAACCCCGGCAATCTCTGTAGTAATAGAGACAAACTGGGTTCGGCGTTTTGTCTTTACGTGAAATTCTGTAGTCGCTGTAGTCATTTGATGATGCCTCTTTATTGGAAAAAAGTTTGTGTGGTGGAATTCCAGGCACTGTTTGTATCATGAGCTGATGGAATTGTGGATTACCTTGTTACTCTCTAGCTTTGATTCATACTGCTTCAAAAGCCGCCGTCCCCAGCAACCCCAGCTATTTTTACATCGGATATTTTCCACAATTTGCGGGATCAACGTAAAAAACTCCGGTTGCAGTAAAGTTTCAATCAATCGCTCCTTGTCCTTGTGATAGTTGAAAAAACATCGAATATTAATAAATGATGCTTGCCTGGCAGCTTCGAACCTCTCTTCAAATGTGTCTGCAATCTGTCTTGGTCTATCTGGCACATTATTTTCTAAATAATTTGACACCCAACTTTCGTGACGGCGAATTTGATAAGCCTCGATTTGAGTTGCTGTAATTCCTATCTCAGCTAAAACATTGAGCATATCCTCCATGCTATCGACAGCGTCGGAATACCTGATATATCTATTCTCTTTTAACCGTCGGGCTTCTGTTTCAGATATCGTATCAAGAAAATGAATACCAGTAGCCGGATGAACTTTAGGAAATGGAGCAATGCCATATTCCAAAATATTCCCATTTAACCAGTTAGTGATTACCCATGCAGTTTCAGGTAAAGTGGAGCTTTCAGGATGGTGGTTGAACTGCTCCTTCAAAAGCAACTTAAATTCCGACTTTCCGATCAGCCTGAAAATATAGCGAAACAACTTATATTGGGCTTTATGACAAGCACTGCAAGGACAACCCATAAAACCGTTTGTCAGTAAATCACTCTGAGTAATAGTCGATAAATTTCTTTTGAACCAAGATATTACAGCGCTTTTACCATCACGAACCGCAGTGACTAATGGTGAAAATATATCCGGAATCCTGTCATGAGGAATATATTCAGATTCTCTATCGTCACTGAACACATCGACCAGCTTTTCATTTACGTCATCACCCTCCACATGTTTTTCAAATCTATTCATGACATACAGTGCTCTCAGAAACCCCTCCCATGTTGAGCGGGATAAATTATCATCCGACTCCATAGCAGAGGTTGCCGCAAGTGCTGCAATCTTTGCAATCTCGTATCGCTCTACAAAATCAGCTAGTGTTGAATCTTGACTGTCATAGTGCGACCAAGCTTCTATTAAATCTTCTTTTGTTATCTTATTTAGAATTGACGATACTGACATAATTTTCTCCTTAATTTGAATTTGACTTAAATATCAGCTACCTATGGGGTTGCATTGTGGACTGTGGCCATGCCGATCCAGAATGAAGCCGCTAATCCGCTATGTTCAAATAGAGGCATCTCGTTTCTTCAATAGATTCCCAGGGAGCCTCGTGCGGTTCATTCTCTCCCGAAAACTCCTCATAATCGCTTCTATCCTCTCCAAACCTTTTGAACACATATCCGTAGCAACCTTCAGCCTCCAATGATTGCTCGTACACTTTTATCAGCTCTCCAACTTCCGCATAAAAGGAATCCCACTTGATGCTATCGTGGTGAAAATGGATGTATCTCCCGGTACATCGTAAGTCATAGCCTTTTATGACGTCTGTATTGACGGTCTCGAAGTAACTGCTTGCATTTTCTTTCGTATTAAATTCGATAACGAAAGCTGTATCTGAACAATATCCCATGGTAATTCTCCTCTGAATTTTATTTACACATTCCAAGCCTATCTGCGAAAAATCATCATCAAATCATCATCTTCGATATGAAGCTATTAGCCCTTTAGGATTATTAATGCTCTATGAGGCACACGAATTCTTGTTCCATCATCCAGGTCAACATTTGCAAAGTAAGGACTTGTACCGGCTTTATTATAAATTTTTGGCGTAAGGGCATGAACAACGGTCCCTAATGCACCTTTTTCGATTTGCTTGCCGTCAGCAACGGTGTCGTACAGCAGTTTCACTCTGATGCTGTCCACTATCATCGGATTCGTCCGTAAATCACCTTTTTCCCATGCTTCATCAGTCATAAAGTTGATACCTCCAGTTTTGGATATACAGCATGATTACAGCTATCAGTATTCACCAAATCAATCGCTTTCCTTAAAGATTGCAGTCGTGGGATTAATCAGCAACCAATAGTCGCCGTTGGCACAGCCGGGAAACTCAGAAGAGAACCAGGCCCTATAAATGCCGTCGTCACACAGTTTGCACTCGATACTAAGATCCCGTCCGTTCTTTCTTGCCCTATTCCAACGGCCTCCGGCATCGTAGGTATAGTTTGACTTGTCCTTGAACGCAGTTTTTATGTCGGCAATAACATAGTCAGGGAATTTTCCGCAGATGCTGGTCACGGAATATCCGTAGTTTTGAAAATAGTCGCTCGGATTTGCCAAAAGCTTTGCCTTTATGTCATCCCAGACTCCCGGATAGATCCTGTAAGCTAAGCGCCTGACTTTCTCGACCAGATCAATCTCAGGTACAGGTTCTATTGAAATCAGGTGGTACAGATCATCCGTATCAAAAGGATACCCGCTTCTGGCGGTGTTGGTATGGCAAAGTAACCCGGTTTTTGTTACAAACAGGCGGCATTCATGGATAACTTTTGCTTGAGTATTTTTCCTCTTGTTGATTGGTAGCGAAACGGGTGTATCGAAGCAGAGTCGCATCTTCTTGTGGCTGTTATCGGAAGTAATAGACTCCCAGGCGGTGATAACAGTTGCGTGGTTTTTAGGACCTCTCAAAAAAGTTATGCGTTGTGGTTGTGGTGGATTAACAGAAATAGCTGGTGGAAGATGCAATTGACTGGACGAATCCAGATCAAAGTCGTAAACGATCGGGCTCAGATTGCTAGTAAGATGTTGTTCCACGGTACTCTCCTTTTCTAAGATAGAAAGCAGAACACTTCCGTGACGCGTGATAAATGAAATGGTCTGCTTTCTGGTCAACTTGTAGATGCTGAATGTCATTAACGCACGGTCAATACGGTGATGTGCTTGCTCCATACTCTTTCGTTATCAACTCCGACATTGAAATGCCTTGCTCTGCCTCATACCCGCCATGTTTTGCATGCAGATAATCATCTAGAGCGAATAGATCCAACGCGATTTTGCCTGATAGTTGCGTTATGGTTGGGTCGATAAACCTGTTTGCCGCTTTAATCCCGAAGAAGCTTTTCATCAACATTGCAAATTCAGTCATTGATCTTATTTCAATCATTTTAATCCCCTCCTTCTTGTTGAGCAATGATATGGACAGAAGCAACCACTAAAGTACTTCAACTCGTATCCCATCTTGGCTAGTATTGGTGCGGCATTACTTTCCTCCTCTGTAGTTGATTCCGAGTACCGGAACTGTGGATGAAATTTTAGTCCGGTCGCTTTTGCAACCTTCGCATAAATAGCTTTGTTGGCATCAGATATGTCTCCAACAACAGTGGAATCAAAAAATACAATCATGGCTGTTTCTCCTTTCTGTGATAACAACCTTTGTGGATTACTTCATCGTAACGGATATCCAAGCGCATTCCGTTGTGCCTGCATTCAGGCGTATCGTTTTCATACTCCTGAAATTCAGGGCATTCGCTACAGGATAGACAGGTGTAACTAACCGGAAACGAGAACTGTTTTTTCATAGCTTTAGCTTCTCCCCCTCAAATGGACTTCCAACCCTCGATATATTTTGAAATCGGTTTATGAACTCCTGCGCTTCGGCTTTGTTCTTTACATGGTGTGGATGGCCATTAACTAGTGCAACCCAGCCAGGGGCTTTGTTCTTGTAGTACCTGCTGGCTTTGATTATTTCGCAGTGGAATTGCGTCATGGAAACCTCCAGTCCTGGATAAACAGTCTCTTGCCTTGCGCGATACAATAGAACGAGGCTGCATTGCTGTAGCATATCGCATAGACTCTTCTGTTACGTCCTTTGCGCCAAGATCTGCCTCTGTCATTTATTACATACCTGGTTGGTATTTTCCCACCGTAGTCCGTGACGGAATGATATGGTGGGCTGTGATCGGTAGCAACATCCTTCCAGTCAGCGGGTGCGTACATCATTTGGGCACCCCTTTTCATGGCAAGCTACGCCATTGATTACCAATGCTTGGCATTGACTACACCTAACACGCCAGGTTTTGTCAGTTCTGTCGTACCCTGATAAGTCGAAGCCCTGTCTTTTCAACTGTTCTATTCTACTCATAGCCCCCTGCTCCTTTCGAATGGTTTGACTTCATAAAGCGTAAGCCAGTGCTGACCGATAACGTATCCAACGTGAACGACGCTACCGTCTTTCTTGTCCAAGTACATCTTGCTTACATGACCGCTTCCGATTCGTTCAATCAGCTCTTTACGCGGATGCTGACCTAAGCCGTGGTAGGTTTGACCGTATTGGTCGATTGCCATATAATTATCTTTCACAAACACACCTCCCTTTTCGCCCACCAACCATGACATTCCCATCCATCTTTAGGTGTCTCATACCCCTCAATATCAGTTCGAGCGTAGCAAAATAGCTCTCCTGCTGAATAACCATCTTTCACCATCAAATAGACACGGTCGTAAGTGTGCTCTTCCAGTATTTCTGCCATATCAAAAGGTATTTCTACCGGAAGTGCTTCGCATTCCCAGTGGTACGATATTGTTATTTCTCTTTTCATCATGGTTTCAGTTCCTCCAATACGAGTTTTTGGCAGTCGATTGGCAAAGCTTCAAATTTGATCCGTTTGCCGAGATGCTTCCATGTTGGCCTGTCAATCAAGGTTGGGCTGAATCCATGCTGACCAAAACCTTGCGGGTGAAAGGGGTGTGCACTCATACCCAGGTAAACAAATTCATCGTTGATTTTGTTTGTAAAGACAGCGGTGTATCTGTCGTATGTCTTGTTTTGGTTGTCGTAAATCCGTACGCCTTTCATTTTTGTAGTCTCCTTTTCTACGCAACAAAGAGGGCATCACCATTAATGGCTCTGCCCTTTGAATTGCACATTCAATGCGCTGTTGTGTAATACGAATCAGTTTATAAATTAACGTCTGCTCGTCAGTAATCCCTCCATAACTCCGAACATTGCCGCCGGTAGTTCTCGAATCGAATTGATGATCTTGTGATTATCCCAGAATATTTGGACATTTTTGTCGACGATACCAATTGCTGCGATCTCGATTCCATCTTTCATAGTCCTCTTGGTGGCCGCCTGAGTTGCCTGATCGTTATCAGGACTTCCGTCGGTCAGAATCAACATGATTTTTCGAGGCTCTGGTCGTTGAAGCAGTAGAGCACGAGCTGCCCAAATTGCCGTATCAGTAGGAGTGCCGTCGAATGGATGATGGTTGAAGTCTTCGGATTTTGGCTTTATTCCAAAGTTGACAAGTACGTTGACTTCCGGTTGGCCTGCAGACTTCCCACTAAACTCCATGGAACAGGCAGCAACAGATTTAAGACCGAACAGAGTGGAATGGAGA
>CAIMXI010000042.1 GCA_903845365.1 uncultured Geobacteraceae bacterium
AGATAACCGCAAAAACGACCGACGTAACACAGAGAGGCGAAAAGGAGAACGTCGAAAAAAGCTGATCTACGCTTTCCTGGCTCACGTAGGTAACACTTCTTACAGTGAAGCTGAGATCGACGATTTTCTTGACGCTGTTTTGCTTTCCCCCAAAACCGATACAGGAGACCACCATGAATAACAACAATTTTACTGATGAGCTTCAGGATAACGACTGGGTACTTCAGGAAGTACAACTTGCCAATCAGGATTTAAACAATGCTTTTCAGAAGATCAAGGACGAGACAGCCTCTGCGAATGAGAATTTGCAGACTATCGACGAGGCTCAGCAGACTATTCTGACGGAACTGGCAGCGCTCAAAACAACCATTCCGGAGACCGCTTTCGCTAAAATTGCTGCAGCAATGGCGGCAATGGCAATACGTCATGATACTGTTCAGCAAACAGCCGAATATGGACAGCAGCGCATCGCAGAACTTGAAACCAAGCTTACGGTCGATCATCTGACCAAAGCGCAGAACAGACTTTCACTGGATACGCGAGTCGCTGAACTTGAAGAGAAACAGATTCCCTATGCGGTGATTCAGTGCGATCTTGATTACTTTAAAAGCATCAACGACACATTTGGTCACGATGCCGGTGATCAGGTTCTTCAGGTATTTACATCACGGGTTCAAGCGTGCCTGAAATCGACCGACACCCTGTATCGGGCCGGAGGCGATGAATTCATCGTTATTCTGGAAGATGCGACAGACCCGGAAGATGTTTTGAAAGTCATTGATCGGCTCAAAACCGCTGTTACCAGCGAACCGATTGTGCTTGAAGGCAAGTCCGTTCCGTTACGTTCATCAATGGGCGGAGCGCTGTGTGACTGGAAAGAGACAAATTCAGCTGACATCGCAAAACAGGCGGCAGACAAGGCGCTTTACCAAGACAAGGAATCACCGGCCAGAGCTGAGTTCAAAGCCATAATGGCAAAAATCTCCATGGAACATACCGGTGCAAAGGCGAAAGGTTTCCGTGACGATCTGACGATACCCGCAGAGCCGGCACCACCAAAACCGTTGAAATCGTCCTTAGCACGCTGAAGCTGAATGAAGCTGGTTGGCTGTTGATCGGTATCAACACATCACGTGGTGATTCCGGTCAGCAGGACTGGATTGAATGACAACAAAAACGCGTAAAAGAGCGAGAGCGCATGCGATTGTTCAAATGAGGGCAATGAGTTCTGGTAACGAATCGGGTCTCTCAGAATCATTCTGGTAGACCCGATTCGTTACCCAATTGTAGCATATGACCGGAAAGCGCGTTGATCGCTAGAAACAAATCTGTGGTTGAATGATATTTCCGTAGGAATCCTCAAGACTTCAGTCGTTTATCACAAGGCCGTGGCGGAATCGCGGAAAGCTTAATCGTCTTCGAGGTTGCGTGTGTCCAGGATTTTATAACACTAGCCGGATCAAATCCATCAAGATCAAGCGCATCTATAGCCGGTTTCAGTTTACTGAGACAGTCAGCTAACGCATAAACTTTAAAAGTTATTGTTGCATGCGAGTGGCCGAGAATCGTGCCGATAGTTTTTTCGTTACAAAAATGATATGCGGGGTTGTCCGGAGACATCTGAGCATACCCATTTGCGAATGTGTGTCGAAAGCTGTGGAATACCACTTTTTTCGTGGGTGTGCGGAGACCAAGGTTACGAGTAAGTCTGCCAAACCAGAGTGATACACCTTGTGAGATTGACCTATTTTTTACTTTACGGATTCGTGGAAATAATCGAGTTTCGCCGAGTGCTTGTAAATCCGAGATGTAGACTAGAAACCCGAGGTCGATAAGTGACGGATGTAACGGCACGCTTCGAATAGACGATTTGTTTTTCAATGTTCGCGGAGGTTTTGTGTGGAGATTGAAGTACCATATTCCGGTATCTGGCTCCTGCAGAATGTCTTCAACAAAGAGCTGCGTAATTTCAGTCAACCGCATACCAGTATAAGCACCAATGATCGGAATCCAAAAGTAGTCTGGATGTAACATCCTATGCTGTGTGAAAATTCGATGGGTAAATAAACATTCGAGATCAGCTTTAGTAAACGGACGCACAGGTTCAGCGTCAATTGCTCGATCAGGTATGCGTTGTGATTTAAACGGATTTGGCAAATCTCGATCTTGTGCGAAACCCCATTCCCAGATCGAATCAGCCCGTGATAAGTGTCCATTGATCGTCGCGGTATCCAAACAGTCCGGCAATTCACCATCATAGTCGGAGATATCAAATTCTTCACCGGCAGCTACAGCTGCTGCTATAGCTTTTTTTAGTCCGAGGTCTAGTTTCTTATTTACTAAGCTAAGTTGCTTCAAAGTTTGACCGAGATATTTCGGTTTACGACGGATAGGTGGAATATACGATAGAACATCAATAAATTCATTCGCCGCATCACGAGTTATACTTGACATCGGAACGTCGCCAAAGTATTCAAGAAGCAGATTAGTAAAGGAACCCCAGCCGCTGACAGTTCCAGGCGCCCAGCTTCGTGATTTTTCTTTCGTGAATTTTTCGACCACTTTTTTGAGAGTTAGAATCGGTTTCTTAGTCGAAGGTTGAGAAACAGGTTCAGACGATGGAAGAGTCTTTACGATCTCCGAACTAGCGGGCATCAAAGCTGGGATAGCCTCAACTACATGAGTTTGAGCAGCATCGCCGTCTAATAGCAATCTGGCACGAGCTTCACTCATCGCGATAAACTCATCGATGGATATGTCAATCTCAGAACCAGATCTCCGTTTTACGATCATCCCATGAAAATTAGGAGATGGTGAATTGTTTGCCATACGCGGTTCCCGTAGTGTATTAAATTGTTGTTCTATGTTATATACGAGATGATTAGCTAAACGGGAAGCAGTTTTTTTATCATGAGTATATAATGGTTTCTTGATTTCGCGCTTTCCGAGAGTAACTCGTAGATCGGCTGGCACACGGAGTCGGAGATAGAATCCACAAGGTGTAAGTAACAGATAATTCGGCATTTTTAGCTCCTGTGTACTAGATTGTGTACCAAATAACAAATCGATTTAACCAGATGTGTCTAAAATACTTTTGCAATCAGTAACTTAAGCCGCTTATGTGATAATAGCGCGGCAATTATCATATTTTTCGGAGCAAGCGCTATGAGAATGACAGTAACAGAGGTCGAATATGTGGCTCGCCTGGCGCGCCTTGAACTGACACCAGCAGAAAAAGAGCTGTTTGCCGGTCAGATGGGTGCAATTCTGGGTTATGTTGAAAAGCTGAAAGGGCTTGATACTGAAGGGATTACGCCGACATCTCACGCCGTACCGATGGAAAATTCGTTCCGCGAGGATGTTGCATTCTCATCCATCAGCCTGGAGAATGCGTTAGCAAATGCGCCCGACCGTGCGGGCTCCTTTTTCGCCGTGCCAAAAGTCATTGAATAGATTCAGGGGATATGAACATGAGTATTTTTGACATGACCATTCATGAGCTGCACGCCGCGCTGCAAGGGAAACAGATTTCTTCTCTTGAGGCCACCTCAGCGATGCTGGAGCGGATAGAAGCGGTTGAACCTCACATAGGCTCTTTTATTACGGTAACCGCTGAACAGGCGCTGGCTACCGCGAAAACGGCTGACCAGTTGATTGCGAGTGGAGAGTGTGATCTATTGACCGGCATTCCGCTGGCAATCAAGGATATTTTTCTGACAGAAGGTGTTCGTACGACCTGTGGTTCACGGATTCTGCACAACTTCATCCCACCTTACAGCGCCACCTCCTGGGAAAAACTGCGTGACCAGGGAGCGGTACTACTTGGCAAACTTAATCAGGATGAGTTCGCGATGGGCTCTTCAAACGAATCCAGTGCGTACGGCATCACCCGCAATCCATGGGACAGAACCTGTATTCCGGGGGGATCGTCCGGAGGTTCTGCGGCAGCGGTTGCGGCCCGTGAGGCTGTTGCAACACTCGGCACGGATACTGGGGGCTCCATCCGGCAACCGGCTTCGCACTGCGGCTGTGTCGGCCTGAAACCGACATACGGTCGGGTTTCCCGCTACGGAGTAATCGCCTATGCCTCTTCATTGGATCAGGTCGGCCCCCTGACCCGCGATGTCGCCGACTGCGCGGCCATGCTCAGGGCGCTTGCGGGGCACGACCCTAAAGATTCCACCAGTGTAGACACGCCTGTGCCGGACTATTCCGCCTCGCTGTCACAGGGAGTAAAGGGGTTGAGGATTGGCCTGCCGAAAGAGTACTTTATCGACGGCCTAGATCCGGATGTGCAAAAAGCAATGGATGACGCCATTGACACCTACCGGCGCCTCGGCGCCGAATTTGTTGATATTTCCCTGCCGCACACCGACTACGCTGTGGCAACCTATTATCTTATCGCCACCGCAGAAGCCAGCTCCAACCTGGCCCGCTATGACGGTGTTCGTTTCGGGCATCGCGCCGAGGCGGACGGGCTGCTGGAAATGTACACGAAGAGCCGCAGTGAAGGATTCGGCAGTGAAGTCAAGCGCCGCATCATGCTCGGCACTTATGCGCTGTCATCCGGCTACTACGACGCCTACTACGTAAAGGCCCAGAAAGTACGCACCCTGATAATGAATGATTTCATCTCTGCGTTTGCCAATGTCGATGTCATGCTGACACCAGTTGCCCCGACGCCGGCCTTCAAGATCGGCGAAAAGATCGACGATCCGCTGCAGATGTATCTGTCGGATATTTTCACCATTCCGGTCAACCTTGCCGGAACCTGCGCAATGTCGATACCGGCCGGTTTTTCGGTAGCCGGTCTCCCAATAGGCTTGCAGTTGATCGGCAAACCGTTCGACGAAGAGACCATTCTGAGGGCAGGATTCGCGTTTGAGCAGGCCACTGAGTGGCACACCAGAAAAGCAACGATTTAACATCCGGAGCGATTTCATGAAATACCAACCCGTCATCGGCCTTGAAGTTCACGTACAACTCCTGACCGACAGCAAAATATTCTGCGGCTGTTCGACAAAATTCGGCTCGGAACCCAACACCCAGACTTGTCCGGTCTGCCTCGGACTACCGGGGGCTCTACCGGTTCTGAACAAAAAAGTGGTGGAATTCGCCATCAAGGCCGGGCTTTCCACTAACTGCTCCATCACTCAGCGCAGCATCTTTGCCCGTAAGAACTATTTTTATCCCGATCTTCCCAAAGGTTACCAGATCAGCCAGTTTGAAAATCCGATCTGCCAGCGCGGCTGGCTGGATATCGCTGTTGATGGCGGGGAATTGAAAAGGATCGGCATTACCCGCATCCATATGGAAGAGGATGCCGGTAAGCTTGTGCATGGCGAACTTTCCGGATCGAGTGACGGGTCGGGCGTTGACCTGAACCGCGCCTGCACACCACTCCTGGAAGTCGTCTCCGAACCGGATCTCCGCTCGTCTGACGAAGCGGTTATCTATCTGAAACGGCTGCACCAGATCGTAACATGGCTTGGCATCTGCGACGGCAATATGGAAGAGGGGAGTTTTCGCTGTGACGCGAACGTTTCGGTTATGCCGGTCGGGTCAGACACTTTAGGTACCCGAGCCGAAATAAAGAATATCAACTCGTTCAAGTTTGTCAAACAGGCCATTGAATATGAAATCCAGCGGCAGATCGACCAGATCGAAGATGGCGGTAAGGTTGTACAGGAAACCCGGCTGTTCGATCCTAATAGCGGCACAACCCGTTCAATGCGCAGCAAAGAGGAAGCCCACGATTATCGTTACTTCCCAGATCCGGATCTGGTTCCGCTTGTCATCAGCGATGAATGGGTTGAACGCTCCAGGCAAGCGCTGCCGGAACTGCCGGAACAGCGGCGTCAGCGTTTTATGGATGAGCTGGGACTCCCTCTCTACGACGCAGAGGTTCTTACCGCGAACAGGGCTCTGGCTGATTATTTTGAAGCCGGTATTGCTGCCTATAGCAACGCTAAGGCTGTCGCCAACTGGATCATGGGTGAAATCACCAGGGCACTTAACGACAGCGGCACTGCCATCGAAGCATGTCCGATTACGCCGGGCGAGCTTGCAGCACTCTTGAAGCTGATTGACAACGGCACCATTTCAGGGAAAATGGCCAAAATCGTTTTTGATGAGATGTGGTGCAGCGGTAAGACACCGCAGGCTATTGTTGAAGATAAGGGACTGGTTCAGCTCTCCGACAGTAACGCCATAGAAAACATTATTGATGAAATCATGGCCGCTAATGCGGGGCAGGTAAACGAGTATCGCGGCGGTAAGGAAAAGGTTTTCGGTTTTTTTGTCGGGCAGGTTATGAAAGCTAGCAGAGGGAGAGCCAACCCGTCGGTTGTTAACGAACTATTGTTAGATAAATTAAGAGGATAGGGTGTTTGCCCCGGGTTTGGCATTTATAAATATAAGGTATCACTAACAAGCAGATAAGTTATGTCTATAAGGGGAAATCATGTTTAAAATATGCACCGTCTTCCTGCTGTTGTTTCTGTACGTCCCTCACTTGTCCGCTGCATCGACTCCAACTTCACTCAAAGATGTGGTCTCAGCTCTTGAGAAAGGGTATGCGGGGTTACAGGATGTTCAGGCTGACTTTTCTCAAAAAACCACCATATCTGCCGTGAATAGGGAGCAGACGGGGAGTGGCGAGGTATTGCTGAAACGCCCCGCAGCGACGGCGGCCATGTTCCGTTTCAATTATGCAAAGCCGAAACAGCAGATCATCTCGAACGGCAAAGAGGTCTGGTTCTACACTCCGGAAAATAAGCAGGTGATGGTCAACAGTGTGACCGCAATGTTTGCCGGTGGCAACTCCATCGCGCTGACCTATCTGACCGGGCTCGGCCATGTGTCACGTGATTTTGACGTCAGCTTCGCCGCTGAACCGAGGGATAAAAACGGCAACTATCAGCTTGAACTGGCACCCAAAAAAGCGAGTCCGGCTCTGGCAAAACTCCAGCTTACGGTATCTGCCAAAGCAGTTGAACAACTGCAGGCAACCGGAGAGGTCAAAGACGTTTTCCCGATCGTATCATCGGTAGTTCATGACGCCGGAGGGAACAAGACGAGAATCGACTACAGCCGTGCACGGGTCAACAAGGGGCTTGGTGACGGAAAATTCAACTTCAAGATCCCGGAAGGGGTTGAGGTCATAAAACAGTAACGTATGGAGGGTTTATTATGCCGTCATTTGACATTGTATCAAAAGTTGACATGCAGGAGGTCGATAATGCCGTTAATCAGGCGATCAAAGAGATCGGTCAGCGTTACGACTTCAAAGGCTCAAAATGCCAGATCACCCCGGAAAAAGATTCCGTCAAGATTCTGGCGGACGACGACTACAAGCTGAAAGCGGTTGTCGATGTGCTGCAATCCAAGTTCATGAAGCGCAACATCTCCATCAAGGCACTTCAGTACGGCAAGGTCGAGTCGGCGTCAGGCGGCATGGTGCGCCAGATTATCACCGTCCAGCAGGGGATTTCAAAAGAGAAAGCCAAAGACATCACCACTGCCATCAAGGAGAGCAAGCTCAAGGTGCAGGCTCAGATTCAGGATGATCAGGTGCGGGTGACCGGCAAAAACAGGGATGATCTCCAGGAAGCGATCCAGTTGTTGAAGGGGAAAGATATGAATGTCGAGATGCAGTTTACAAATTTCAGGGAGTAAGGTACCGAAGACGAGCCAACAAAAAGAGTTACCTCCGCAATATAAAGATCCGGCTCTGTAACCAGTGCGGCCTGTTCCAGCAATGGCGTAAGGATTTCCGTACTGAGCAAGGATGGAACACCAGGCCAACGGCTGCACTCGCGTCAATGACAATATTCATCCTTTTGCACGGGTTCATAGTGCGAACCGCTTTGTGATGCCGACACTCAATCCGCATGCACATGATACGGCCTGCGCACCCCACGAAGCTCGCAGATAATTCGAATTATTCCCCTGAATCTTCGGTGTACATGAGCTTGCTCACATCCTTCATACAACCCAGGAATAAGATACTGTACCATTTGAATCCAAATTTTCGCCATTTGGGATTGTTAGATCTGATACAATCTATATTTCGCACTTTTTGAGCGAGATTCTTGGGTATTTTTTGGAGGGTAGTTTAGAGTTCAGCGCAGTTAAGAACATCAAAATAGCTGGCAGCTCTGTACTCAGGACGCCTTATTGCCGCAGCAGCTCAGCCTTCTGAAGTTGATCCCGTGTGCGGTATTGTATATAATCGTGTGATTATGAACAAGGAGAAATGGTTTGAGAAATGGTTTGTTCAGGCCTCCTCTGTCAGTGTAAGCAGGTTCTTACCGTAAAATCACAATTCGATCATCGGAAGTAACGTATGATGTTTACACCCACCAATCAGGCAATGTTCCGCTACCTTGCCGTCCTCACCGCGGCCTCCATGGCGGCAATGCAGGGCTACTCCATTCTGTTCAACAACTACGCGGTTGAGACGATCCACCTCGAAGGAATACATATCGGACTGATCCAGTCGGTGCGCGAAATCCCCGGTTTTTTTGCGCTCACCGCGATCTACGTCATGATGGTTATTCGAGAACATCGCCTGGCGGCTCTCTCCGTAGCTCTCCTTGGCATTGGTGTCGCCTTGACCGGTTTTTTTCCTACTTTTGGCGGTGTCGCCGTTACCACGATAATAATGAGCATCGGTTTTCACTACTATGAGACCGTCAATCAATCATTAACTCTCCAGTACTTCTCGATTCATCAATCCCCTCTGGTTATGGGAAAGCTTCGTAGTCTGGCGGCTATCGCCAGCATCGTCTCTGCGGCCATCATCTGGTGTATGGGATTTTTTCTTGGATATACCGCGATGTTTATGGTGGTTGGCGGTGTCGTTTTTCTGGCAGGCGTCTGGGCCTGTTTTCGCGATCCTACCCATACGGATATTCCGCCACAGAAACTGCGGATGTTCCTTAAAAGGCGCTACTGGCTCTATTACATGTTAACCTTCATGTCAGGAGCCAGACGCCAGATCTACATGGTTTTTTCAATGTTTCTGATGGTAAAGATGTTTCATTTTTCGGTACAGACAATAACGGTGCTCTTCATTGTCAATAATATCATCAACTGGATCATTAATCCGATGATAGGGCGTGCTATTAACGCCTTTGGGGAGCGAACCCTCTGCACGATCGAGTACGCCGGAGTCATCATGGTCTTTTTGACGTACGCTTACGCATCGTCCAAATGGATGGTGGCTGGGATGTATATCCTCGACTACATCCTGTTCAACTTTGCCGTGGCAATCCGTACCTACTTCCAGAAGATTGCCGACCCGGAGGATATCGCTCCGACATCGGCGGTCGGATTTACAATCAATCATATCGCGGCGGTGTTTCTTCCGGCTCTGGGCGGGTATCTCTGGATGCTGAACTACCGGCTTCCGTTCATTATGGGAGCAATTATGGGTGCCGTTTCCCTGATCCTGGCCCAGTTCATCAGGGTGCCGTCACGTCGTGGAGATGAGGAGATGCCGGTTTGATACGCATGAAATAAAAGCTCTTTATAAGGTAAACTCATGGTTTGATTTTGTCTTGTTTTCGCGTATAGTACGCACTCTTCAATTACAAACTCGAGCAGAAGGAACAGTACATCATGCCCAAAGATAAGCTCTGGGGGGGACGCTTTACCCAGCCCACCGATAAATTTGTCGAAGAGTTCACCGCCTCCATCCAATATGACAAACGCCTCTATCATCAGGATATCAGGGGGTCCGTTGCTCACGCCCGTATGCTTGGCAAGCAGGGCATTATTCCGCTCGAAGATGTTGAGCAGATAGTTCACGGTCTGCAGGCCATTCTTGAACAGATTGAGGCAGGAAAGTTTGATTTTTCCATCAGTCTTGAAGATATCCATATGAACATTGAGGCGCGTCTCTCTGCCGCAATTGGCGAGGCGGGCAAACGACTGCACACCGGACGTTCGCGTAATGACCAGGTGGCGCTCGATATCCGGCTCTACCTGCGGGATGAAATTATTGAAATCACCACATATATTGACCTGCTGATTGATGCCCTGCTGACCCAGGCGGAAGATAATATTGACACTCTTATGCCCGGATTTACCCATCTGCAGAGCGCGCAGCCGATTCTGTTTGCGCATCATCTGATGGCATATATTGAGATGTTCAAGCGCGACAAGGAGCGTCTTGAGGATTGCTTCAAACGGGTTGACGTCCTCCCGCTCGGAGCTGGCGCGCTGGCTGGCACGACCTTTCCGATTGACCGTGAATACGTTGCGGAACAACTGAAGTTTCACGCCATTACCCGCAACTCGCTCGACTCTGTTTCCGACCGTGATTTTGCGCTGGAGTTCCTTGCCGACGCCTCCATCCTGATGATGCATCTCTCCCGTTTTTCTGAAGAGTTGATTCTCTGGTCAACTGCAGCGTTTCAATTTATCGAATTGTCGGACGGTTTTTGTACCGGCTCATCAATAATGCCGCAGAAGAAGAATCCGGATGTGCCGGAACTGGTACGCGGCAAGACCGGTCGAGTATATGGCAATCTGATGGCGCTTCTTACGACCATGAAGGGGCTGCCGCTTGCCTACAATAAAGATATGCAGGAAGATAAAGAGCCTCTCTTTGATACGATAGATACGGTAAAGGGGAGCCTCAAGATTTTCGCCGAAATGATTCGCGAGATGCGGGTTAACGTCGGCGCTATGCGTAAAGCGGCAGGGCAGGGCTTTTCGACCGCCACCGATGTCGCCGATTATCTGGTGCGCAAGGGGCTGCCGTTCCGTGATGCTCATGAGGTGGTTGGCAAGGCGGTTGCGTATTGTCTGGAAAACGGTATGGATATTACCGGGTTGTCGCTGGCCGAGTGGCACATCTTCTCGGCGAAGATCGACAGCGATATTTTTGACTGTATTACGGTAGAAGCCAGTGTTAATGCCCGTAATATCCAGGGTGGCACAGCCCGCGGGCGCGTATGGAGTGAAATTCAGAACGTGCGGGCAGGAAACTAAAGTTACGATGTACTGTGATTTCTTCGGTTTTAAAGAAAAACCGTTTACGGTTACCCCGAATCCTCATTTTATTTTTCTGAGCAGGATTCACCGTGAGGCGTATGCCAGGCTACTCTATGGCGTTGACAGTCACGCCGGTTTCATCGCCCTGACTGGCGAAGTCGGCACCGGCAAAACAACGCTGCTCCGCACCCTGCTGACACAACTCGATCCAGAAAAGTACAGAAGTGCTCTCATCTTTAACTCCTGTGTCTCAGCAGAACAGCTTCTCGCTAGTATCTGCCGGGAGTTTGCTGTTGAAGCTGCAGAACAGACCCGCGTTGGCTGCCTTGATGCACTTAACACCTTTCTGATCGATCAGAATAGCGCCGGAAGAACGGTTCTGCTGGTTATTGATGAAGCCCAGAATCTGGAGCCGGAGGTTTTAGAGCAGGTGCGGATGATTTCCAACCTCGAAACCGAGCGCGACAAGTTGATTCAGATCATTCTGGCTGGTCAGCCGGAACTGGACGTCGTCCTCAAACGGCATGACCTGCGCCAGCTTAACCAGCGCATAACCGTACACTGCCGTCTTGCACCGATGAAGGTTGATGATGTAACACAGTACATTAATCACCGGGTGAAAGTAGCCGGCAGTCGGATTCCGGATATATTCTCACCCGCTGCGATCCGGAAAATATACCGTTTTTCTCGCGGTATCCCACGATTAATAAACGTCGCCTGCGAACAGGCGCTTGTTTTAGCCTGGACTCGTGAAGCTCGCACTATTTCATCATCCATGGCAACAGAGATTATCTTGGAGCTTCAGCAGAACCATGATCGCGAAGGGTTCTGGCATAATATTTTACGCTGGCTGTTTACCGGAAAGTGACCTGACTTATATGAGTTATATTCTTGATGCCCTGAAAAAAATCGAGCACGAAAAAAACAAAAAACTATCGGACGGCAGAGTCAGTATTGTAGGCGATCTGTTTCAGGAACGGAAGCAGAGGAGGGGCGGAGCCGGATTCCGGAAAATTGCCGCACTAATTGTTGTGGCGTCCCTGCTTGCTGGTGGCGTCACCTGGTTCGTTCTTCAGGGGAAGAACAGCAAAAAAAACGTTGTTGCTCCCCTGCTAGTGGCACCTCAAGTGACTCCGGTCGCCCCGCCGCCTCCAGCGGTGCCAGCTCCGCCGGTTGCCATACCGCCAGCTCTGATACCGGTTCAGGCGGTGACTTCCGCAGTTGTACCACCTGCAGTCCCAACGCCTGCAGTCCCAGCCCCTCAAGATAACAGTGCCGCCAATGAAGATAACGATGCTTCTCCACCAACTTCTCCTCCTGTTCGGAGTGGCAGAGCCAGGCGATCCGTCACACCGGCTATGCCCCAACCTGTTAATCAGAAACAACCGGTTCAGACCGTCCCGGCTCCTGCTGATATCAAGCTCTCCGGCATTGCCTGGCAGGATGAGCGGAGCGGAAGGAGAGCTGTTATCAACGGTTTTCTCCTCAAGGAGGGTGCCGTCGTCTCCGGAGCCACAATCATCGACATCCAGACGAATAAAGTTAGTTTTTCAACTGCCGGCGGACAGTTCGAAATACGCCTTGACGCGGTACTCCCTGTCGAGAATAAAAAATGAATGCTGCTGGACGCTTGGCGCTGATTATTTGCTTTTCGCTATTGTCAGCGGCCTGTGGCAGGAAAGGAGCGTTGATCTATCCTGACATGCTGGTTCCAGCCCAACCGGCAGCGGTATCCGGACGGCAGAGTGGTTCTGCGGTGAAGTTGCAGTTTGTACTTCCTGACAAGGACATGTCCGGACGTCCCATTAAGGGAGTTGCAGGTGCGAAAATAAGCCGGATGTCATCGGAAGCCGGTCAGAAAGATCTCTGCCGCTCGTGTCTGGCCGATTATCTGCTGCTGCGGACACTTCATCTTGATCACCTCCCGACCGGGACGGAGCGCTCTGGAAACCGGCTCGTTATGCTCGATAGTGATGTGAAAGCGGGCAACTCATATTCGTACCGTATCGTTCCGTTTACCGTAGATGGCGTTGAAGGTGCTCCAGCGGCAATTTCTGACGTACGTGTCGTACCACCGATTTCCGGGCCTGACCTGAAAATCGAGCCATTGACAACCGAAATACGACTACAGTTTGCCGTGCAGTCGCCACTGTCCGGGCGCTTACTCGGCTATAACCTGTACCGCTCACCTGTTGCGAGCGCCAGATCATTTCAACCTCTTAACATGTTGCCGCTGGCAGGTAACGAGTTTGTTGATAGTAGCGTTGAGCGTGACGCGAAATATCGTTATGCTGCACGAATGCTATTGGAGCTGACAACGGGAAATATTGTAGAAAGCCTGGAGTCAGCCGAGGTTGTCGGGATGCTGAAGGACGATGAATGACCCAATTTTGATTTGAACGGCGTAATAGCAGTTTTTCACCGACCGCATCCAGCAAAAGAGGCAAAGCCATATCAGGTAAAAGACGCGAAAATATTTTTGGAAAATGCAGCAGTAAAGCAATGAACACGATGATTTTTAAAGGATATGCCGCCAGAATTGGATACAGTGACGAAGATGAATGTTTCATTGGTCACATTGCAGGAATTAGAGATGTCATTGGTTTTTTCGTTGACAAGCTCTTCAGTAAACTCTGGAAGCTCTGAACTTTTGTCCCATCCTCCAACTGCTTGCTCGCCGCCTTCTGTTGGGCGCGGTCACTGCGCTGTGCCGGTGCAACCGGGTCTCGCGTCTTTTTTGCTTCTTTATCTTCATCAGCAAAGATAAGTGGTCGCTAAGCCTCCATCATATGCCACTTGACGTAATAGGAGAGCATGCACAGAAACAGATGCGCACGTACCCGGCCTTCCAGACGGTGATAGATCGGTCGCACTTCAAGGTCAATGCTTTTCATGGAACGGAAGGCACGCTCAACATTGCTTAAGCTTTTGTAGCTGCGTACTGCATCAGCGCTGCTCATTTTGTCGCTGCATAGTCGGGATTTTACGGCAGATGGTAAACCTCTAGGACATTCTCCATGTTGGCTACAAATGCCGCGTTTCCTTCTGGGGGGATTTTCCAGTATTTGCTGAGGTGTGGCTTAAATTCGTTTTTTTCAAAGCCCGATGCACTGTCATGTGCGATACGGTTTCTGCAAAGTTAAGATCCACTGCCTTATCGGCGAGAAGTCTGACTGTCCAGCGTCTATGTCCCTCTGGAACATCTGAACAGGCCATTGTAATCAGTCTTGCTTCAAATGCACCGTCAAACGTGGCTTCGACCGGCGGTTTTTCCCTTTTTTTGCGAGCAAGCGCACCTTCTAGACCTTCTTCCACAAAACGCTTCTTCAGGTGTTCAATTGTTCGGGTGCTTACCTGACACTGGCCGGTCACACTATCGACGGAGTCGGCTCTGCGCTTCAATTTTACCAGCAGATCGCCACTGAAAATTACGCACTGACGGTACTGGACGTCGGTCTGCCTGACCAAAACGGCCTTGTGCTTACCGAATACCTGCGCAACAATACTGAAATGCGGATCATTCTGCTGACCGCCAGGGCTTCACTGGATGACAGGCTGGTCGGCTACAGCTCCGGTGCGGATGTCTATCTGGTCAAGCCGGTTGACTTTCAGGAATTATCAGCCTCAATCACCAATATTCTGGGACGTCTTAATGCCTTTCCCGCTCCTGACAAAAATACCTCTGCAGAAAAAACGTCGCCGGTGGTGTCATCAAAGGGGCATGCGGCAACTCAGCCATGGGAGCTTGATCAACTGACGAGAATAAGGTAAATAAAATGTTTTCTCCTGATTTATTCTCCCAGCCACACCATCCAACTGGCCTGTGTCACTACCTCAAAACCTGCTCCTGGATAAGCTTCGCTCCAATCTTTCGGAGTCTTTGCCCGTGCCTTTGGCGACCATTTACATTCAAAACCGGTTGACGTCCCGTCAATATCCTCCACCAGATCAATTTCATGCTGATTATATGTCCTCCAGAAATAAAAGCCAACAAAACGGCGCAGGTTACCGGCACGCTTGATCCGCTCCATGATAAACCAGTTCTCGAACAGCTCACTGGCGTCGCTCCGGAGTGAGAGCGGAACTAAAGTTCGGAGCAGCACTGCCCAAAAACTGGGATTTGACGGCACTATTGTCGAGAACGGCCTCCCGCCAGACGGGTATTCGCGGCATCTCTTCTGTCTCAGGGCCAACAACATAGTGGCCACTTTTCATACCACCCACGACATTGAAACAGGCGGCGCGGATTTCTTCTGAACGGCATATTCCAGCAATCCCGCCAAGTACATCCTCCCCATCACTAAAGCGCACAACAACAATCCCGGTCGCTATCAAATCCTTACTACCGAAGCTTCTGATCCTTCCCAACAAAGAAGTAGATAATTGCTCCAAGAGGGCCCAGGAAAATAAGGACAAGAATCCAAATTATCTTGTTATAACCAGAAAAATCACTTTTAAGGCAATCGACGATCTGAACAATCCAGTAAACCACCAAAATTAATCCGATAATGAACCCCATACCTACCTCCTTTATAACTAATTGACGATCTGCGGATTCTCCTCACAACAGGCGAAACGGATAGTCCGTTCCGCCATATTATCTGCCTGATACCGCCTCAGCCGCCGCTCGTCCAAGCGCTTCACACTGCTCAATAACTTTCGGCTCTGGAGAGAACTGCGTTCTTACCATTTCACCCACCATCTTGAAACCGAGACTTTTCAGGCGATCCTCTGCCATCTTGCAGGCTTCGCCGCTCCAGCCGTAGCTGCCGAAAATTCCAGCCAGATTGGTTTTCAGTCTTACGGTACTAAGATATGCCAGGACATCCCACATTGGTTTGGCAATATCGCGGTTAAAGGTCGGGACGCCGAACATCAGAGCGTCTGCCTCTTCCAGCAGATTGCGCAGTTCACCGGAGTTAAGGCTGTTGATGTGGTAGCTGACAACCTCGATACCGTCTTGTGAGGCTCCTCTGGCAACGGCGTGAGCCATCTTTTCAGTACTGCCGTGTGGCGACAGAAAGAGAATTACTATCTTCTTGCTCTGTGACGGCGGCTTACTCCACTCTTCAAACTGGCAGATAACTCTCCACGGGTCACGACGAATGATCGGCCCATGACTAGGGCAGATCATATCGATGACATCGTGGCGGATTTTTTCGACAGCCGACAAAATTTTGTCTTTGAAAGGGCGGAAGATGCAGTCAAAATAAAAATGACGCGCCGAGGTAAAATCATCCACCTCGTCATTAAAAATGTGCCCTACTTGCCAATAATGGGCGCCAAAGGCATCGCAGGTAAAAAGGATATTATCTTCTTCCAGCCGGGTAAACATGGTGTCGGGCCAATGCAAAAACGGAGCTGTGATAAAACGGAGGGTACGCCCACCCAGATCAAGGGTGTCGCCATCTTTAATCGTCTGGCAGGAGACCGGTTTATTCAGGATATTACCGAGGAAGTTTTTAGCGGCGGAAGTACAGTAGACAACCGCCTGCGGAGCCTGCACCATCAGAAACGTCAGCGATCCGGTGTGGTCGTGCTCGGTGTGGTTGACGATAATATAGTCGATAGTTTTGGGGTCTACCAGAGATCTGACCTTATCCATATATTCATCAACAAATTTTTCTTCAACCGTATCGATAAGGACAACTTTATCTTGCCATTTCAGCAGATATGCATTGTAGCTGGTGCCATGTTCGGTGGGGAAAAGATCGTCAAAGACCCTTAGATCAGGATCTTCTGATCCGATCCAGTAAAGTCCAGGTTTAATTTCTATCGGTCCTAGCATGCTATAATCTCCCTTTGTTATGAGCAGCTCTCCGCAGCGTTGAGCCGGATGCATACCACATTTGGTTTAAAATCTTGTCAAATAAAGGTGACAATATATCAGAACTCATCTCCATGGTACAAGCGTGAATTAACCAGAACCACAGTAATTTGTTCTCTTTGCGAGTTATCGTGCCTGACAGGAATTTTCAGTTCGAGCAACGTGCTGAATATATCCGGTTGATTTCATTTTTTCCAAGTGATACTTGATAGGTACAAAATGAAGAGAGCCGAATCAAATGACCAGTGAAAAAACGCCACTTAACGACATCATTGCCGCGCGCATTGCTGAACAAGGCCGTATCACTTTTGCCGACTTCATGGCCGCCTGTCTCTATGAACCGGGACTCGGCTACTATACCTCACCGGGGCGCAAAGTCGGCGCCGAGGGAGATTTTTATACCAGCATCACCGTACATGGCGCTTTCGGACGGGTGATTGCCCGCGAGATTGCCCAGATGTGGCGCAGCATGGAGAGACCAGGCCGGTTTGCCCTGGTGGAGTGCGGTGCCGGCAACGGTCGTCTGGCGTGCGATATCATGGATTTTCTGGCGGAGCGGGAACCGGAGATGTACGGGGGGCTCCGTCTGGTGCTGGTAGAGCAGGAACCGTCTCTTGAGTCGGCACAACGGGAGATGCTGGCGGCGCATTTGGCGCGGCTTGCCTGGTGTTCTCCCGATAAATTTTCCTCAGGAAGCTTCACCTTCAGCGGCTGTCTTTACTCAAACGAACTTATCGACGCCTTGCCGGTACACCGCGTTGTGATGACTTCCAGCGGGCTGAAGGAGGTGTATGTTACCAGAAAGGATGGCGAGTTTGTCGAGGAAGCCGGAGAGCTGTCTGCTCCCGGGATTGCGGCCTATCTGAAGCGTATTGCTGTGGAGCTTCATCCGGGTCAGCAAGCCGAAGTCAATCTGAACGCCCCGGAGTGGCTGGCTTCGGCTTCCCGGGCGCTCAATCGCGGCTTTATTCTGACGATCGACTACGGGTATCTTGCTGCTGAGCTTTACACCCCGCGCCGCAAGCTTGGCACTATTCTGTGCTACTATCGCCACCAGATTGAGGAAAATCCATATCTCCGCCTCGGCTTGCAGGATATTACCACCCATGTGGACTTCACCACACTGATGAAGTGCGGTGAACAGTTGGGTCTGCAGAACGACTGGTTCGGTGAGCAGTACCGATTTTTGCTTTCAGCCGGTATTGTCGAAGAGATAGAAGAGATAGAGCGTTCTGCCATATCCGATGAGGAAAAGTTACGGCTCCGTTTGACCCTCAAAAAACTGATCCTCCCCGATGGCGGCATGGGTGAAACCTTCAAGGTGCTGATCCAGTCCAGGGGGATAACTGCTCCCAAGCTACTCTGCCGGCGCGGGATTGGAGGGTAGATGGCCACGATTGCATGCGCTGAAATTCGCGGCATCATCTTCGACCTGGACGGTACCCTGTATGTATGCGATCGCTATGCTGCCGAAATTCAAGCCGCAGCTATCGGCTATATCGCTTCCCTCATTCAGATAAGCAGTGCGGAAGCAGCTCTGATAATCGCCGCTACAAGGCTACGGCTCACAGCAGAGAGCGGCACGGTCCCGACAATTTCTGCGGTTTGTATTGAATTGGGCGGCAACGCGCCCGATCTTCACCGTGTATTTACACAAAAACTGCGCCCGGAAGCCTATCTTGTCCGGGATGAACGGGTGGTTCGGCTGCTGGAGCGTCTTGCTGAAAAATTTAGACTCGCCATTTATACGAACAACAATCGGCCCCTGACCACTCGGATTATGAAATGTCTTGGCCTTGATGGTCTGGTTGCAAATGTATTTACCATTGATGACACCTGGCGGGGCAAACCGGATGAGGAGATGGTCTGCAGGGTATTGGCGGCGCTCAAACTTGCTCCGGAGGAGGCGCTCTTTGTCGGCGACCGCTATGATGTCGATCTTCGTCAGCCGGAACAGCTCGGCTGTCCCGTTTATTTGAGCCAGCATCTGGAGCAGTTGCTGCGCCTTGAAAGGCTGCTGACATGCAGTGAGAAATAATGACCCCTTATTGCATCCATACGGTTGCGGGGAGAAAAAAACGGAGCCAAAACTAAGGCTCCGGTTATAAAAATGGTTTTATTAGCGGTGCTGATTAACCCTTGTTGGCTCTTTTGCGCCTGGTCGGGTCAAGCTCTTTCTTGCGAAGGCGAATCGAGAGTGGAGTTACCTCCACAAGTTCATCGTCCTCGATGAATTCAAGCGCCTGTTCGAGGGTCATCAATTTTGGCGGGGTCAGTTTGATCGCATCGTCCGTGCCGGAAGCGCGCACGTTGGTCAATTTTTTACCTTTGCATGGATTAATGTCAAGATCGCTATCCTTGTTGCTCTGACCAATAATCATCCCCCCGTATACTTCAACACCGGCACCGACAAAAAGAGATCCGCGCGGTTGGAGCGCGTCCAGTGAGTACGCTGTCGTTTCGCCATGATCCATAGCCATCAGAGCGCCGTTCTTGCGACCCGGGATGTCACCTTTATAAGGGGCATATTCGTGAAATGTATGGGTCATCGTTGCGGTACCGCGCGTATCGGTCAGAACCTCGCCACGCAGGCCGATCAGTCCGCGGGCCGGGATGATGAACTCGAGGCGTACCATCTCGCCCATCGGTGCCATGGCAACCATTTCACCTTTGCGAGGTCCCATCTTTTCTATGATTGCACCCTGAAATTCTGAGGCAACATCTACTACCAGATACTCCATCGGCTCCATTTTAACGCCGTCTTTGATACGGACAATTACTTCCGGTTTGGAGACCGCCAGTTCAAAACCTTCACGGCGCATGTTTTCAATCAGGATCGAAAGGTGCAGCTCGCCGCGACCGGAGACCATGAATGTATCAGGGCTATCGGTATCGTCAACCCGGAGGGAAACATTGGTGCGCAGCTCTTTGGTGAGGCGCTCGCGGATGTTGCGCGACGTAACCCATTTCCCCTCACGACCGGCAAAAGGGGACGTATTTACGATAAAGTTCATGGAAAGCGTAGGTTCATCGATAGAAACGTATGGAACTGCTATCGGAGTTTCCGCTGAGGCCAGCGTTTCTCCAATACTTACTTCTTCAAAACCGGCTACGGTAACAATGTCACCAGTTCCGGCCTCTTCGATATCAATCTGTTTCAGCCCCTCATAACCAAGCAGCTTGGTTATGCGCCCTTTCGTAACAGTCCCGTCCTGCTTGATCATAGCAACAGTTTCACCGGCCCTGACTCTACCGTTAAAGATACGCCCGGTTGCCATACGTCCGATATAGTCATTGTAATCGATGTTGGCGATCAGCATCTGGAACGGTGCATTGATGTCTCCCTTGGGGGGGCGGACATTTGCTTCAATCACGGCAAAAAGCGGTTCAAGGTTGGTTGATTCGATGTTGAAATCCAGTTTGGCGTAGCCCAACTTGGCGCTGGTATAAACCACCGGGAAATCGAGCTGGTCATCTGATGCATTCAATTCACAGAACAGATCGAAGACCATATTAAGCACTTCGTCAGAGCGGCTGCCGGGGCGGTCAATCTTGTTGATTACAACGATCGGCTTCAGATTCAGGTCGAGTGATTTTTTCAGGACGAAGCGGGTCTGCGGCATGGGACCGTCAAGGGCATCGACCAGCAGCAGTACAGAATCGACCATTTTAAGAACGCGCTCGACCTCTCCGCCAAAATCGGCATGGCCGGGGGTGTCTACGATATTGATCTTGTAGGGGCCGTGATGGATTGAAAGGTTTTTGGCTAGAATGGTGATACCGCGCTCCTTCTCCAGGTCGTTTGAGTCCATAACCCGCTCAGTGATGGTTTCATTTGCGCGGTAAACTCCGGCGTGTTTAAGCATGGCATCAACCAGAGTGGTCTTCCCGTGGTCAACATGGGCAATAATGGCAATATTTCTGATTCGTTCCTGCATCGGTAAAGCTCCTCATTTCAATCAAAATAAAACGACGAGCATTGCTGCCCGTCGAAAGCTGATCACTATGCCAGATTATTATAGATATGACAACTATTTAAAACCGGCCAAAAAACTTGACGAAATGTTTTGCTGTATGGTAGACAGGTGCCTCACAATTAGTAACACTTGATGCGGGGTTTACGCGCTATGAAAAAAATCAAAAGTATTATTGCCGTTATAACGCTGGTCTCTCTGCTTTCGACCGTTTCTTCCGCGACTGCCGGAGACGAAACCATCAGGGAGGTTTTTACTGATGCATTTTACGGTGCTGGAGTCGGTGCGCTGATAGGTGGAGCTTTAGCTGCTTTTACAAAGCGCCCGTCTGACCATTTGGGAAATAATCTCATTTATGGCGCCGCAGCAGGTGTTTTAGCCGGAACTGCCTACGGTTTGGCCAAATCAGCCCGCGCCTTTGCCGAAGTCGAAAATGGTCGGGTCAAAATCGCGCTGCCGACAATTGTTCCCGAGTTTATCGCTCCCCATTCGACGGGGCGGACAGCGATTGCCTGGAAAACAGAGCTGATTCGCGGCACATTCAATTAAGTTAGCCGCCGAACAGTCAGTAGTAATTTTAACCCGCCGGATAAATTCAGCGGGTTTTTTATTTGCCCAGACCGCCCAAAATTAGGTATAACCATCTGCATACTATCAACAGATAAGGAGATTACAATGTCAGAGTTTAAAAATGTCACCGTTGTCAAGAAGGCCAATATTTTTTTTGACGGTCAGGTCACCAGCCGTTCAGTGTTTTTTGCCGATGGGAGCAAAAAAACGCTTGGCGTCATGCAGCCGGGAGAATATGAGTTCTCTACCGCTAATCTTGAGAGCATGGAAATTCTCTCGGGAGAGCTGAAATGGAAGCTTAAGGACGAAAAAGAGTGGAAGCAGGTAGTTGCAGGTGAATCATTCAGTATTCCGGCAAATAACACCTTTATAATGAAGGTAAAGCTTGTAACGGATTACTGTTGTACTTTTGCCAAATAACAGCACACCTTCCGTGAGTAATAAATCAGGTGGCTCCGTTGTCGGGCGCTTTGCACCGTCACCGACCGGAGCTCTTCATACCGGTTCTCTGGTTGCAGCGGTCGGCAGCTATCTGATGGCAAAACAGCGTGGCGGCCGGTGGCTGCTGAGAGTTGACGACCTGGATGCCAACCGCCAGGTACCAGGAATGGCTGATGATATCATGCGGGCGCTGGAGCTGTTCGGTCTACTCTGGGATGGTGAAGTTGCATATCAGAGCAGGCATCGGGAAGAGTATCTGCATTACTTTGAACTGCTGCAGCAGGCCGGAATGCTCTACACCTGCGGCTGTTCTCGCAAGGAAATAGCCCGGAGCGCTTCTGCTCCACATCAGGAAGACGACGCCATTCCCTATTCCGGCAGATGCCGTGGTGGTATCAATGCAGCTACGGCGGTCATACGTTCATGGCGGGTCAGAGTGCCGGATGAGGAGATCAGCTTTTTGGACCTGCGGAGAGGCACTGTCTGTCAGAAGCTCTCTACGGTTTCCGGTGATTTTATTCTGCGGCGGGGTGACGGGGAATTTGCCTATCAACTGGCGGTAGTGGTGGATGACTATCTGGCCGGAGTAAACCAAGTGGTGCGAGGTGAAGACCTGCTCTCCTCTACGCCGCGCCAGATATACCTGCAGCGCCTGCTTTCCCTTCCCAGGCCGGATTATTGCCACCTGCCGCTGGTAACCGGATCTGATGGGGCAAAACTGAGTAAACGGGATAATCTCCTTTCACATCAATTGGGCACTATCTCTGGTAGAGAACCGGCACTGCTGCTCGCCGTGCTCAGTTTTCTCGGTCTCAATCCTCCAAACGAACTTACCGGATCTTCATGTCACACTATCCTGCAGTGGGGAGTCAGTCATTTTTCGCCACCATTGTTGCCTGTTCGGGGCGGCTCTATATCAACAGCATCTACTGAATGGCTAAAAATGTCTGTTTGAGAGCAGAGTTGGTGCCCAGCCTGTCAAACCTAGAGTGAGGCGATGCACCCCTTTTTCGGTACGGAGTGCAATCAGATCAGCCTGATTAAAAAGGGCTGGACTGGGACCGACAAAGCTCATATCGCCCACCAGAATACTAAAAAACTGAGGAAATTCACCAATATCCTTCACACTCTTTTTTGTTGCTTCCCGTGCTCTGATTATCCGAGTAACCATTCCTCTGTCAGTATGCGATAGAAACACTATCTTGTCGGTTGCAGTAATGCCCAAGGTAATAAACCGATCTTCATCGTCGGAATGATCAGAGGCATACAGTCAATGAGCCAGTCAATAATCGATATGGATGTCACCGGAATTGTCAATCAAAAATCACCAGACAGTTACAACATGCTCATAATCAAGGATTTTACGGTCACACGTTAGTAACGGTACTGTAAGTCTTCTCGCTAGAGAAACAATAATCCGATCCGCTGGATCCTTATGGAAATTGCCTGGTAATTGAGTGCAGGCAATAGCGTCAAGCGGTGATAGTGGCTCAATGACAGTAGCCGGGTAACTTCTTGCCAACTCATACCAGCGGTTTATATCCATCGGAATTGCAAGCTTCCCGGATTGTACCTTGACCGCCACCTCCCAAACTGAAATAGCAGAAATAACGAGAGTACCGGATACCTGTTCCTGCTGTATTAATTTGTCAGCATCTGGTGATAATTTGCCAGGATCATGCAACCACCAGAGCCAAACATGGGTATCAAGAACAATCATGGTTCTAACGCCTCCCACAACTCAAGGTCAGACTCATCAAAATTTTCAGCAATGGAAATTGAAATACTTCGTAATGGAAAGCGTACCGAATCCGCCTGATACGTATCTGTAGGAATCGGTGACAATTGGGCAACTGGCTTTCCTTTCCGGTTGATGATGATGGTCTCATGTCTTTTAAAAACATCGTCAAGCAGTGACGGCAGGTTGCTCCGAGCTGATGATACAGATAAACATCTCATAAATTACCTCCTTGAAAAACGTGTACAACATAACATGTACAATGTGCTCCAGTCAAAACATATCTCCCGCATATATTCCGCCCCAGATATGGTTGTCAGTTGTCAACGACCCCTGCCGTGTGAAGGCAGTGCTCTCCCGCTGAGCTAAGCGCCCTGACTACATTTATCGATTACCAGAGCGTGCTGTTGCCGTCAAGAGAATGATGGAATTGCAGCCGTACAGACTGGAAAACGCCTATGCGGCAAAAAAGTCCACGTTCAATCAACTCACTATTACGAATCAGTTGGTCTGACGCACGATACAAACGCATACGTGACTGCGTCTCTGTGAATCGGCGAGCTGGAGCTGGCCTACAACCTGCAGACCACCGTCAACTACGCCTTGGTATACCAGAAGGATTGGCAATCTGAACTTGGCAGAATTGTAAAAAGCTGACATATTCTCATTTGTGGAACCGACTCTGTGGCGCTTTTGTTGTTTCTTTTGAGGCAGCAATTCCCTCTGATATTTCCCTTGACATATAAATTGGTATTGAGGTACTTATTTGCCAGAATAATAAATAAGGAGAGATTCTATGAGCAGAGCCGACGAAATCATATCCCGCACCGCCCCTTTGCACCTGATCGACCACAACCTGATTGACCGCGACATAGAGAGCCTCTGCGACGGCATGGTCCTCTACGAAAAGCGCCCCGCACAGCGGCGTGACGGCAGTATCGTCGACGGTCTGTACAACGCCTGGATCATCCTCAACAACCCGAAACAGCACAACTCCTACACCACCGACATGGTCAAAGCCACCATCCTAGCATTCCGCCGCGCCTCTGTCGACCGCGAAGTCAACGCCGTCGTTTTCACCGGCGTCGGCGACAAAGCGTTCTGTACTGGCGGCAACACCAAGGAGTACGCCGAATACTACGCCGGTAACCCGCAGGAGTACCGCCAGTACATGCGCCTCTTCAACGACATGGTCTCCGCCATCTTAGGCTGTGACAAGCCGGTCGTCTGCCGGGTCAATGGCATGCGCATCGGCGGTGGTCAGGAGATCGGCATGGCCTGCGACTTCACCATCGCTCAGGATCTCGCCAACTTCGGTCAGGCCGGCCCCAAACATGGCTCTGCCGCCATCGGCGGCGCCACCGACTTCCTGCCGGTCATGATCGGCTGTGAACAGGCAATGGTCTCCGGCACCCTCTGTGAACCGTTCTCCGCCCATAAAGCAAACCGGCTCGGCATCATTGCCGACGTCGTCCCCGCCCTTAAACTGAACGGCGCCTACATCGCCAACCCGACCGTGATCACCGACCGGATGCTCGATGAATACGGACGCATCGTCCATGGAGACTTCAAAAGCGGCACAGCCTTCAAAGATGGGATCGCCATGATCAAGGAAGGTACCATCGACCTCGGCATGCTCGACGAAAAGGTTGAAGCACTCTGCGCCAAACTGCTCGACACCTTCCCCGAGTGCATGACCAAGAGCCTTGAAGAGCTGCGCAAACCGAAACTGGATGCCTGGAACAAAAACAAGGAAAACTCCCGCGCCTGGCTGGCGCTCAACATGATGAACGAAGCCCGCACCGGCTTCAGGGCCTTCAACGAAGGCACCAAAGAGACCGGCCGCGAAATAGACTTCGTAAAACTGCGTCAGGGGCTTGCCAAAGGGGTACCTTGGACAGAGGAACTGATAGAAAGCCTCATGCCGGGAGCTAAAAAATAAGAAGTGTTTTCAACGGGATAATTATCTTTGAATTTAAAGGCTTCATCCGCCTTTATCTTTCTTTATCCTTTAGGCCCGCTTTTGGGTCCTGTTAAAAAGCTTTTGAAGCTAAAAACAAACCCTTTTGTTTAACGGGATAAAAGGGATAAAGGCGGATAAAGGCAAAAACAAAAAGATTTTTTTGTACTTAAAACACAACTCACACAACGTATCAATTAAATGGTGAACTGGGAGGCACGTAATGAACTTCGGACTGACCGACGAACAAAAAATGATGCAGGACCTGGCGCGGGACTTTGCCCAGAAAGAGATCGTCCCGACCCTTAAAGAAGACGAAGCCAACCACACCTTCCGCCCCGAACTGGTTAAAAAAATGGCCGACCTCGGCTTCTTCGGCTGTGGGCTCCCTGAAGAGTACGGCGGCAACGGCTGCGGCTTCCTTGAATCGGTCATCATCGCCGAACAACTTGCCACCGTCAGCGGTTCCTCGCGCCTGCCGCTCAACATGCAGAACATCGGCCCCGCCATCACCGTCAACAAATTCGGCACCACAGCACAGAAAGAGCGCTTCATCCCCGCCTGGGTCAGCGCCGAATCGTTCGGCTTCTTCGCCATAACCGAACCGAACTCCGGCTCCGACGTCGCCGGCATGGGGACCACCGCCACCGACTGCGGCGACCACTGGGAACTCAACGGCCAGAAAATGTGGATCTCCAACGCCCACGTCGGCGACTGGGGCCTTGTCTACGCCATGACCGACAAAAGTAAACGTAACAAAGGCATGACCTGCTTCATCGTCAACCTCAAAGGCAACCCCGGCATCGTCACCGCCGCCATCGAAACCAAACTCGGCCTCCACTGCGCCCCCACCGGCGAAATCTCCTTCAGCCAGGCCCA
>CAIMXI010000043.1 GCA_903845365.1 uncultured Geobacteraceae bacterium
ATAATAACATTGTGGATATTCAATTATATGTTTATGGTAGGCCTAACGTTGAAGTAAGGCAACTATAATGATTCCAGCAAGTTAGGATGGGCATCTCAAAATAAAGGTCGCCAAATGCTATACGTGGGAATCCAGGCTAGTACCATGTAACATTTACACTTTCGGATAAAGCCTCTTCAACTTGATTCTGGCATCCGATGTTGTGAACTGTCAGTTAACTTTTTTAGTGAGATTGTTTCGTTCATTTTCTCATGCTGCAACTTCTGCTTGAATCGATGATATATCGGCAACTCTCCTGCGTCGGAGAGCAACTGACACCACCGGTAATATGTTGACCCGTTTTTTAAATTTCAGGTTTACCTGTGCAGAAGACTGACAAGCTTTGTGGCGTGCACTCCGAATGGAAAACGTCTGACGGTTGAGGTGGGCGAAGCACCGGTATAATAAAATGCCTTGAAAAAGGGCACTTTTTGCGTTGGGTTGTCGAGGTCTGTCAGAAACGAAAAACCAGAGATTTATACACCCCCTCTCTTTTAATGCTAATATGTAACATACTGAAACTACAGCCACTATTATCAATGAATAGATCTAAATAGTATTTTTTTTCATACAGTGGGATTCATTTGTATACTCGCCTTCAGTTGTATACAAGAACGCAAAAAGAATAAATATATCATAAATATCAGCATGTTATGTAACGCCACTACTTTATTTCAAAATTTGGCACGGCAAGTGTAATAGATAAAGACAGAAGCAGACGAAATAAATCTAAAGAAAAAATAGAAGGAGGATGTCATGAGAGCACTTATCACCACCATCATTGGAACCATCGCCCCAGCGACGGTATTTGCGGCAGCAAACGGATTGAGTGAAGATAACAGTGGGATTTTTGTCTGGGTATTTTTAGGATTCTGCGCCCTGATAGTAGTAGCACAGGTAATCCCGGCGATATTGTTGATGACTGGCATGGTTAGAGGGGTTGCGTCGGTAGTAAGGGACGAAAAAGTAGCCGCCACATCTAAAAGCTGAGTTTGCAGAGGGGGAATGTATGGAAATAGGAGCAACGTAGAAGGCCACTTTCGGGTGGCCTTCTGTATTTGTGTGCCGTTTAATTGTTATTGGAGGCTATTGGCTACCTGCCATCTTTTCTAAACAGGAAAAACCAGATAGAAAAGAGAGAGCCTCCTAAAGCTATTAAGAGCAGATATGGTATAACAATCCCCACCCGGTCATCAACAAGCAATTTGTGTATTTCAGGAAACAGAGAGGGGATAAGACCAATAAGGATAATTGTCACAGCAGAGGCAAGCGTGGCTATTGACCCTGCGACATGTGACTTAATAATGAACTTTTCAGTTGGCAACCACATGACGACACCCCACTTTAGGCCTCTACAACTCTTGAGAATTATAAGCATCAAATGTGCCAAAAAGGCGGCCATAGCATACTATTAGTAGTTAGTATAGCGTCCAAATCTGTGATAAAGTGGGTTCGTTTTCCACGGGTGTTTGTGTACTTCACAAAATTAGTGATAAAAGAAGAATTAAAGCAGCACCTTAAATCAAGAGGAGTAGAATTCTTTCATAGGAGAATATATGGATATCGGAACAGACATTCTGGAGCAGTATCGGCAAAGCATAGTGGAAGGCGATGAAGAGAGCCGCGTCGAGATATACCGGGAGATCGGCGATCTTGGCATTCCTGGAGGCACTGATATCCTGATACTGGGGCTCTCCGACACATCCTCCTACGTCCGTTCGACGGTCGCTAATATCCTGTTCGAAATAGCCGATGAAAAAATTGTCGCAGAGGTGCTTGAATGCCTGCGCGAAGAGAGCCCTACCCTCCGCTCACTGGCGATGGCTCTTCTCGCCAGACTCGGATTGACCGCATTGGGGCGGGTGGAAGATTATCTAACTGATGACGACAGCGATGTCCGTATCTTTGCAGCAAACATCATTGCCGCCGGCGGCCACAGGGAGGCGTTCGCCGCGTTAAAGGGGGCGCTTCAAGACCCTGAAGAAAACGTCCGCTACGCTGCAGTGGAAGCTCTCGGCAGGATCGGGGATGAAGAGGCGATCCCTCTGCTGGTTTCCGTTCTCTCCGATGAATGGGCCAGATATCCTGCAATAGAAGCTCTCGGTTTGCTGAAGGCTGGTGAGGCGATTCCGCTGCTGCTGGAAATATACGACGAGGACGAATGGATCCGGAACGCTGTCATCGAGGCGCTCGGCAATATCGGCGTCGCAGAGCCAGTCGGTTTTCTTATCGACCGTCTTGAAATCGGCAACGAAATGCTCCTTCACACCACGCTTGCTGCGCTTGCAAAGATCGAGCAGAACAGTCCCACCGGCGCCTTTGATCGTCTGCAGGAGGTGGGAGTAGATGTGAACGCCATAGTACACTCCGCACTTTCGGTCAACAATCCGGATGTCAGAAAATCGGCCATCTGGACACTCGGGATGATCGGTTCAGAATCTGACCTCCCGTCACTCCTGGAACAACTCTCCGACTTTGACGAGGAGATACGGGATATCTCGCGCACGTCAGTCATAAAACTCGGCACTCGGCATATTGGGGCGCTGATCCGTTATCTGCCCCAGGATGATAACCTCCTCAAGGAGATGATCGAGATATTCGGCGAGATACAGAACAGGGAAGCGATTCCGCCGATACTCGTCGCCCTTGAGAACGGGAGCGACATTATTCGGGCGGCTGCGGCGCGAACCCTCGCTTCATTTAAAGACAGCTCGGTCGTGGAGCAGCTTATATCGCATCTCAATGATAAGAGCGGTCATGTCCGGAGCGCCTCCGCCCAGTCGCTGGGAGACTTAAGAGCGGTAAAGGCCACGCGTCAACTCTTTCCGCTGCTTGAAGACGAGTTTGTCGATGTGCGGGAGTCCGCTTCCGAAGCGCTCGGAAAGATAGGTACCCCCGAAATCATTACCCACGTGGCACCGTTTCTTAAACATGCCAGGATGGAGGTGAGGCAGGCGGCGGTTCAATGCCTCGGGATCATCACGGATAGAAGAACCGACAGCTTTCTGATGGATGCCTTGAATAACGCTGATCGCGGGGTGCGCCGCTTTGCGGCGAATGCGATAGGAACGCGCAAGATTATTAAGGCACTCAAGCCGCTGATGTCGTCGCTTATGGATGAAGATTGGCAGGTGCGCAAATCGGCAGCCTCAGCTCTTGGTGCACTGCGAGACCAGCGCTCGGTCGAGCCGCTCATCGCTTCTCTGAAGGATGAAAACGTCTGGGTACGTTACGCGACTGTCAAAGCTCTTGGCAACATCGGGGGGGAGAAGGCTGGGATGGCTCTCAGAAAACCTCTGAAACAGGATCTGCCACCGGTAAGAATTGTCGCCATGGAGGCGTTGTCGAAGATGAAAGATCCCGAAACTATTCCTCTTTTGACCTCCATGAGCGAAGAACCTGATCTGGATGTACGCAAATCTGCTACCGAAATCCTCGGAAGATATATGAGTAGTTTATGAACGAGCTGACCATCGAAGAGTTCAGAATCTTAAGGGATCTGATCAAAGAGCGTAGCGGAATCTGGCTTTCCGACACAAAGGTCAGTTTCCTGAGCGTGAGGCTTGGCCATCGCCTCAAGGCTACGAACATGGATAGTGCAAAGGATTACTTTTTTTATCTGAAGTATGATCCCGAGGGGGGGGGAGAACTTGACAATCTTGTTGACGCCGCAACGGTAAACGAGACATACTTCTTCCGCGAGGATGCCCAACTGGAGGATTTCAGCAATGAGATCGTACCGCAGCTTCTCGAGCAGAAACAGGATGGCGCCCCGATCACGATCTGGAGCGCCGGCTGCTCAACCGGAGAGGAGCCTTACACCCTGGCCATGCTGCTGTTGGAACACCCGCTCCAGATTCATCCGTCAAGAATCTCCATCATAGCCTCTGACATAAACCGGAGCATCCTAAGCGCCGCCCGTGAAGGAGTCTATGACAGTTACAGTGTGCGGCGTACTCCGCCGCACTATCTCCTTAAATATTTTGAAAAGAGGGACGACGGCAAATACCTGGTCAACGAAAAGGTTCGGAGGCTGGTAAAATTTGTCCATATCAATTTCATGGATCCGTTTGCAACCGGCAGGATCAGGGATGTGGACGCCGCCTTCTGCAGGAATGTAATCATCTATTTTGACGATATTGACAAGGGGAGATGCATCGATAACCTTCGCCGTTCCCTCGCTAAGGGTGGGTATCTGCATCTCGGCCATTCGGAGAGCCTGAACCGTTCATCCTCGCTCTTTGATGTCGTCCGGCTCAAACAGACTGTGGCGTATAGAAAATAAATAAAACGGGGGTGGCAAATGGTAAAGAAAATTCTTGCAGTTGATGATTCATCCAGCATCAGAAAAATGGTGGAGTTTACCCTGAAGAGCAGGGGATTCAAGGTGACAACGGCGGTGGACGGTCAGGAGGCGCTCGAATTTCTGGCGAGAGAGATTCCTGACGCGCTGATACTCGATATCAACATGCCACGGATGGACGGTTTTGAGTTCCTGAAAAAGATCAAGTCGGACGAAGCGTATTCGGCCATTCCGGTGATGATGCTCACTACAGAGGGACAGGATGAAGACAGGGATACGGCGCAGGCGCTCGGCGCGGGGCATTATATCGTAAAGCCGTTCAAGCCGTCCGAACTGATCGCCGCAGTTGAAAAACTGTTTCTCTAAAGGAGCCGGAAATGTCTGAAAACGACATAGAGAGCGACATCGACGCAAAGATAATTGCCCAGATGTTAGAGGACTTTCTGGAGGAATCCCAGGATTTCCTGGATCAGTTGAACCTCAATCTCACGCAACTGGAGGAAAAACCTGAGGATGCGAATGTAATAAATGAGATATTCAGGGCAGCCCATACGTTGAAAGGGACCGCCTCTTTTGTCGGCATTGACGGCGTACGGGAGATAGCCCACAAGATGGAGGATGTCTTCGGGGCGATTCGCAAAGGGGAGTTAAAGGTGACGGCGGCGATCATCGACACGATGTTCGAGGCTACCGCGATGCTGACCATCGTAAGGGACAGGGCGAGGAGGAGAGAGTCGTCGGATGTCGATATATCCCCCATTCTGTTCACACTCTCCGGGCTGCTCGAAACCGACGTAGCCGAAAGCCCTCCCATCTCTCCGGATGGGAACGACATAAACACCCCCGCAAGTCAGATGGTGAGTGCCGAAAACAGTCTGGCTGTTTCAGAAACCATCAGGGTCTCCACCGCCAGGCTCGACTCATTCATGAATCTTGTCGGCGAAATGATCACTAGCGTAAACCGATTGAACGGCGCCTCCAGCCGTTTAAGGGACAATGACCTGACCACTATCTCCTCAACCATAACAAGGCTCACCAAACAGATACACTCCGGCCTCATGATCGTGCGGATGGTGCGGATAGAAAAGATGTTCAATAAATTCCCCGGCGTAGTAAGGAATCTGGCAAGGGGGCGGGAGAAGGAGATCGAACTTGTCATTTCAGGCAGGGAGACTGAACTCGACAAGAGCGTAACAGAGCAGATTTATGATCCGCTCGTGCATATCCTGAGAAATGCAGTCGACCACGGCATCGAAAATCCGAAGGTGAGGCGCGGAGTTGGTAAACCGCCCGTAGGCCAGATTCAGCTTCGGGCACGGCATGAGCAAAATAGCGTAATCATTGAGATATCAGACGATGGGAGTGGTATCGATCCCGAGAAGATACGTGAGACTGCGGTAAGAAAAGGGCTGCTCACTCCGGAGGCTGCTTTGGCCCTTACGGATGATCAGGCTATTAATCTGATATTTCTCCCCGGTTTCAGCAGTGCCGAGAAGGTGAGCGATATTTCGGGGCGCGGGGTCGGGATGGATGTTGTGAGAGAGAACGTCCGGAGGCTCCGCGGCACTGTTGATGTTCATACAGCCGTAGGGAAAGGAACGACGTTCCGTATCCAGCTCCCCCTCACGCTTGCCGTCCTTCAGGTGCTTCTCGTCAAAACAGGAGGTTTGGTATACGCCCTCCCGATTCATTTAGTGAGTGAAACCCTGCTTATTGAGGCCTCCGAGATAAACACGCTGGAGAAGAATGACGTAATTTTTATCCGTGGCGCGGCGCTGCAGCTCAAATCTATGAACTCCATCCTAGGGCGGGACGCGCGCACATCGAAGAGCGGATTGATCCCGGTAGTCGTCCTCGGGCTTGCGGAAAAAAAGATAGCCGTCTCTGTTGACGAACTGCTTGGCAAACAGGATGTAGTTATGAAACCGCTTGGAGAGTACCTAGGCACTGTTGAAGGGGTTGAAGGAGCTGCAATACTGACCGACGGGAGCGTAACGCTTATCATAGACGTAGAGTATGTTCTGCGGTGCCGGTGAAGTTAATACGATGAAAAGGGGGATTTTGCTATGTTTAACAATATGAAGATAGGGACACGTCTCGGCATTGGGTTTTTATTAATTTTGATCTGCGCCTCTGCGGTCACTTTTGTCGCCATTAACCGGATGGGTATGCTTGCAAAGACGACTGTAGACTTATACGAACATCCGTTTGCTGTCAGCAACGCCATCTCGCGGGTAGAGCTCGATATAGCAAGAATGCACCGGGCCATGAAGGATGTGGTGCTGACCCAGAACAGCAGTCAGGTTGACGAGTATACTAATGAAATAAATACCATTGAGAAGGGGCTGTATAAGGAATTTGAAATATTGAAAGGGGCTTTTTTGGGTGATAAGACGCTGATTGACAAGGCGTACGCCCTGATTGCCGACTGGAAGAAAATACGGGAACAGGTTATCGCACTTTCGCTTGCCGGGAAAAAAGACGAGGCGGTAATTATGCATAAAACAAAAGCCGCCACTCTTCTCAAAGATATTGATGCGACTCTCGAATCTGTTGACGATTTCGCCGCAAAGAAGGCGCTCTCATTTATGCAAAATGCGGAGGAAACCAGGAAGTCTGCCGTCACTATGGTCTACTCTCTGCTCTTTTTCAGTATCGTTGCCAGTCTGATTGCACTCTTCTTTTTGATACGATCAGTAACAGTACCTCTGCAGGCGGCAATGATTGCGGTCAAAAGGGTCGCTTCCGGAGATCTGACCGCAAATATTTCCGATACGGAAATGCGTGGAGATGAGCTGGGCACGCTGATGCAGGCTCAAAATACGATGATTCTGAACCTGTCCGCTATCATGCGTAATCTGATGGATTATGCAACCAGGCTCGCTTCGTCGGCCGCTGAGATCGGTGCAGCCACGGAGGAGATGAGCCGGGGGGCGGATTCACAGATGAACCAGGTCATTAAGACCTCATCCGGCATGGCGGAGATGGCCGCATCGGTGCAGGAGGTTTCGAGAAATGCGAGGAACACTTCGGAAACAGCGGTTTCAGCGGCAAAGCTGGCAAAAGACGGCTCACAGAGAGTGAAAAAGACGGTAGCCGGCATAAGCGGAGTGAACGACACGCTCCGGAGGTTGAAAGGGCGCTCTGAGAAGGTGGGCAAAGTTGTACAGTTTATCAGCGAGATTGCGGCTCAGACAAATATCCTGGCTCTGAATGCGGCGATCGAAGCGGCGCGCGCTGGTGAACACGGGAGGGGTTTTGATGTGGTGGCCGAGGAGATCAGGAGGCTTGCGCAGAAAACTACCGACTCCACCGCAGAGATAGCGGCCACGATCGAGGAGATACAGATCGAGACCCGCGACGCTGTGAACAGTATGGAGGTCAGCACGGCGGCGGCTGTCGAGGCCGGTCAATCAATTGAAGATATCGTGGAGGGAATCGTCTCCACGACTGACATGATACAGTTGATCTCCTCTGCGGCGGCTCAGCAGGCAAGGACGAGCGAAGAGATATCAGACTCTCTGCAGAACATCTCCGGAGTGAACAAGCAGACGGCGCAGGCGTCAAGAGAGGTAGCCAAGGCTATTCAGGATTTAAGTCTGCTGGCAGAGAAGCTTAAAGAGGTTACGGATAAGTTTCGGGTGTGAATTAACCCCTCCTGTCCTCCCCTTATATAAGGGGAGGGACGTGATGTCGTTGCGGTGGTGGTACTTTTTGACTTTAAGCCCCCCTCTTAAGATAAGAGGGGCTGGGGGAGTTATGAAACTGCCGGGGTCGGAGTTATGAGCTTTTTAAAGAACGATCCGGCCTTGAAAGAGTGGCGAAAAGAGTTGCGGCGGAACCAGACCGATGCCGAGAGATTTTTCTGGGCAAAAGTCCGCAACAGGCAGTTTTTTGGGCTGAAGTTCTTTCGTCAATACAGCTTTGGCTCGTATATTCTGGATTTTTACTGTCCGGAGAAAAAATTGGCGGTAGAGCTGGATGGCGGACAACATAATCTGCCCGCAGGAAAAGAGTATGATACGGCACGTACGAAATATTTGAATGCTCACGCTGTAGAGGTTGAGCGCTTTTGGAATAATGAGGTGTTGGTTGAGATGGATGCTGTTCTCGCCCGCTTGGAGCTGAAGGTCACAAATCAAAATCTTAACCCCACCTGTCCTCCCCTTATATAAGGGGAGGGACGTGATGTCGTTGCGGTGGTGGTACTTTTTGACTTTGTTTGCCTTTAAGCCCCCCTCTTAAGATAAGAGGGGCTGGGGGAGTTATGAAACTGCCGTAGTTATGATAGATACTACCGGGGTTGGGGCAGTAAGGAGCCGATTGATGGAACATTCTGATCCGCAAAAAGAGATGCTTAAAGCCGTTATATTCAGGCTCTCAGGGCATGAACATGCGGTTGATGTGCGCCAGGTCAAGGAAATATTGATTAATAAGCCGGTATCTCCGGTGGTTGAGGCTCCTGACTTTGTAGATGGAGTCATCAGGCTTCGAGGACGAATTGTACCGATTATCGATCTCGCAAGAAGACTTAAACTCCCCATGACCCCGAGGACGGTTGAGACCTGCATGATTGTAGTGAAGCTCGGCAACAAACTAGCCGGTTTCATTGTGGATTCGGCCTCGGAACTGCTTAATATTCCGGTCAGCAAGATCGAGGTGCCGACAGATATCGTAGGGGGGATTCATACCCGGTTTATTGAAGGGGTCGTCTATCTGGGTGATCGATTCCTGGTCATCCTCGATCTGGACAGCGTCCTGAAGGTCAGTGAGAAGGAGTTGGCAGAATTGAGCGAAATAGACATGGAGTCCGAAAGCCTTCCGGAGAGTGAAGAGGAGGGGATTTATGCCGGATGAAATCACTATCCCTGAAATGTGCTATTCAGAGCTTGCTGTAACAGATGAAGAGTGGGAGGAACAGATCGAGAGCAAGCGGAAACTCCATTTAAGAAGGATCATCGCTTTTGAGATGGATGATGAGCTTTACGGAGCGGACATTGCCGAAGTGGCCGAGATACTTGACATGGCTCCCATCATGCCTCTCCCCAATGTCCCGGAATTTGTCATGGGGGTTGCCAATCTAAGGGGAACCATATTGCCGGTCATTGACCTGCGGATAATGTTCAGCCTCAGTCACAAGCCGTTTGACGAAAACAGCCGGATCATCGTCCTCACGGACGAACAGTTTGTTGCAGGCATAGTGGTGGATCGCCTCTGGGAGCTGTTGAGACTTGACCAGGATTCCTTTCAGCCCCCCCCGCCTGATGTGGCAAAGATTTATCCCGAATATTTCAAGGAGGTAACTCCGGTTAGAGGACGCATGCTGATTGTTCTTGATATAAAGAGGCTTCTGACTGAGACTTCGAAAAAACTGAGCGGTAAAGGGTAAATATGAAAGAGATTCGCGTACTGGTAGTTGATGATTCACCCTTTTTGAGGCGTAACCTCCCGCTCATACTGGAAAGCGCGAATGATATTACTGTAATCGGCACCGCAGCCAATGGAGTTGAGGCCGTTGAGATGGCGAAAAGGCTCCGCCCTGACGTCATCACGCTCGACGTGCTGATGCCGGTGATGGACGGCATCGCCGCCCTCAGGCAGATCATGCTGGAGATCCCGACCAGGGTGGTAATGCTCAGTTCCATGACATATGAAGGGGCGCGGCAGACTATCGAAGCGCTCTCCATAGGTGCCGTTGACTTCATAACCAAGCCGTCCGGATCTGTGTCTCTCGATATCGCAAATATCAGACAAGCCATAATCGAAAAGGTGAGGAGTGCAGCAACTGCTCGCCTCACAAGTATCATCAGGAGGCCACTGCCGGTTACTCCTGAATCTCTGACGAAAGATAGATGCCTACAGCAGGAGATACCGACTTCGGCGAAGAAAAATGTCAGAAAAGAGCTGGTGGCCATTGCCGCCTCAACAGGGGGGCCTGCCGCCCTTCAGGAAGTGTTGAAAAATCTCCCCTCGGATCTTTCCGCCGGCCTCGTGATTGTCCAGCATATTTCGGAGGGATTTACAGAAGCGCTTGCTGAGAGGCTGAGCAGCATCTCCCCCCTTAAGATAAAGGTGAGCGGCGACCACGAAGAGATTCGACCGGGGTGCGGATTCATTGCGCCGTACGGGATGCATCTTGAAGTTAAGAGGATGGATGGACGCCTCTATACCGTTTTAGGCAGGGAACCGGTCGTCTCACTGCACCGCCCTTCGGCGGATATTCTCTTTTCTTCGGTGGCAAAGGTCTGCGGTTCATCAGCCTGTGCCGTGATAATGACTGGGATGGGCGCTGACGGTGCTCTAGGAATCAAAGAGATAAGAGAACAGGGTGGCGTCACGATCGCCCAGGACGAAGCTACTTCCATCATTTTCGGGATGCCGCAGATGGCGATAAAAAATGGAGGGATCGATGTAGTGGCTCCCCTTGAGCGGATTGCAGGGGAGATTGTCAGGGCGCTGTAAACTCCCTGACTCCGGGTCAGATGACGAGCTGACAATGAAGACTGTTTGAGGGGAGCGAAATGATCGACATCCAGGAACAGCAGCAACGGATCAAACAGTTGGAAAAAGAGCTGGACAGCCTCTCTGAAGAGCTTCTGCAGAGTTATCAGGAGCTGAACATGCACTATGCACTCCCGGAAAAAATCGGCGATCTGGTCGATGTTTACGAGATAGGCAACGTCATCATAGATGTGGTGGTTGAGCATATACCCTCAAAGCGGGCTTCGATCATGTTATACGAAGAGGGGAGAGAAAAACTTGTTGTCCAGGCGTCGCACGGCATGCCGAGGGAGCTTGGCTTGCACCCCTCCATAAATCTCAAGGAGAGCATCGTCCATGAGGTGATGCGGGACGGTAAACCTCTGCTGATAGATAACCTGATGGATCACCCGCGCCTGAAGGAGTACATCCGCCCCGGGGTTTATGAGACCTCCTCTATACTCAGCGTCCCGCTGCTCAGCGCAGACGCAATGTTCAGACAGGAGGTGGTGGGGACAATCAACCTCTCCGACAAGCTTGATGATAAGAGGCATTATACCTCGATGGATTTGAAACTGTTGACCGCTCTCGCGAGCCAGCTCGGGGTGGCGATCAAACGGGCGCAGCTTTTCGAGGCTTTAAAGCGCTCCGAGCGAGGGCTTGAAGAGAAGATAAGAGAGAGAACCCTGCAACTGGAAGAGTCGAATCGTGAGCTGGCCATTATCAACAGCGAACTTAAAATCAAGAGGATTGAAGCAGAGGCGGCAAACAACGCAAAGTCAGCCTTTCTTGCCAACATGAGCCACGAAATCAGGACGCCGATGAACGCCATCCTCGGCTTGACCGACCTTGCAGTGGATATGGCAACAAATAGTGAGCAGCGCGACTATCTCTCCATGGTGAAGCAGGCATCTGAATCTCTCCTTACGATTATCAACGACATCCTCGACTTCTCAAAGATCGAGGCGGGTAGGCTTGACCTTGAGTGTATAGATTTTACTCTTGAAGATACCATAAAGGGGGTCATCGACACATTCTCGTTCCAGAGCCGTAAAAAAGGGTTGCAGCTCAAACAGTGTATCGCGCCGGATGTGCAGGAAGTTTTCAAGGGTGATCCTGTCCGCATAAGGCAGGTACTCCTTAACATCATCGGCAACGCCATGAAATTCACCGATAAGGGGAGTATTTCGCTGGAGGTGAGAGATAGCGGGGAGGGAACGGTGGATGCCCCGATATTACTCTTTTCGGTCAGCGACACAGGGATAGGGATACCAGCCGACAAGAGGGAGAAGATATTCAAGAGCTTTTCCCAGGCGGACTCTTCAACCTCACGGAAGTACGGCGGCACCGGCCTCGGACTGACGATATGCGTGAGCCTCGTCAAAATGATGGGGGGGAGGATCTGGGTGGAGAGTGAGCCAGGAAAAGGGAGCACCTTCCATTTCACAGCCCGTCTGCCGGCGGGAGATCCGGAGAAACTGGTAAATGTTGTGGCGGAAACTCTGCTCCCCTCGGCAATAAAACCGCTCCGCATTCTGCTGGCTGAAGATAACGCCCTGAACCAGATGCTTGCCGTCCGTCTGCTCGAAAAGCGCGGTCATGCGGTAACGATTGCTGAGAACGGAAATGAGGTTCTCTCGATTCTTTCGGAGAATGAGTTCGACGTGGTCTTGATGGATTGTCAGATGCCGAAGATGGACGGATATAAAACCACGAAGGCGATAAGATCAGGCTTCGGTGTTATGAATCCGAATATCCCTATAATCGCGATGACGGCCAATGCCATGGAGGGGGATCGGGAGGTGTGTCTGGCCGCAGGGATGGACGACTACGTTTCAAAACCGATACGGGTACTGGATCTGATGTCGGCACTCGGCAGGCAGGTAGCGACGAAGGAAGGTTTTGCTGCGGATACAGCAGAAGCTGTTGAAGCGAAGAAGGAGCTGCGCATCGTTACGGGCAAGGCGCTGGAGTTGCTGGATTATGACGAAGAGCTGTATCGGGAGATATGCGGCATGTTCCTCGCCCATGTCCCTGACAGCATAAGAGAGATAGAGAGTGCCCTACGTGAAGGTGATATTGGTGCGGCACATCGCAAATCCCACGCGCTGAAATCGATATCGGGGAGCGTCGGGGCGGAGTGGGTGCGGGATATTGCGGCGGCGATAGAGGATGCGTGCGAGAAAAATGAGCTTGAAGGGGTGCCTGAACTGCTGTCGCGCCTCCAGTCCGAACTTGCAAAAGCATATCAGGAGCTGAGAATGATAGTCAAAATATAGAGAAACGATCAAGGAGTCAGAAGATGGGGAAAAATATTTTAATAGTCGATGACGAATATTTTATTACGCGATCACTCAGTTTTCTTTTCCAGAAGGAGGGGTATGAAACAAGAGTCGCCCATGACGGAGTGGCCGCCCTGGAAGAGGTGAAGAGCGCCATGCCGGATATCATTTTCATGGATATGGATATGCCGAGGATGAACGGATTGGAAGCGGTTCGAGAGATCCGTGCCAATACGGAATGGCAGGGAATCCACATCATCATGCTTACCGCAAAGGGGCAGGAGACCGACGAGAAGGCGGGATTTGATGCGGGTGTGAACGAATTCACCTTGAAACCGTTTGACCCGCGCGCCATCCTTAAAAGGGTGCATGAGCTCCTGGGTTGAAGAGGGAAGATCATGGAGCCAAACTGCGACGATGGTAAAATAAGCCATCTGGAAGAGGAGATCAACAGCCTCTCACGGGAACTTGTTCGCGCCTATCAGGAGATACACTCCCTTTACCGGATGTCGGATGTTCTGGGGATAAGGAGCGGTCTGGAGGAGGTTGCCCAGGCTCTGCTGGACGATGCGCTTGCACTGGCGCCGGCCAGGAGGGGTTCGGTGATGCTCCTTGAACCAGGAGGTGAATTTTTGACGGTATTCGCCTCCACCGGGATCCCTACGGAGTTCGGCACGCACCCCTCCATGCGCGTAGAGGATAGCATTGTAGGGGAAGTAATCAGTAGCGGAAAGCCGTTGCTGATTAATGTCATGACTGATCATCCGCATCTTGCCGCGCGTCTCAAAAGGAAAAGTTTTCTGACCTCCTCTCTCCTCTCGGTTCCGCTGGTAGTCGCACCGCTGACAGGGCAACAGTGGACACTCGGCAGCGTCAATCTGGCGGATACCCTTAATGAAAAGGGCTATTTCACCAGCAACGAACTGAAGCTGCTTACCGCAGCGGCCGCACAGGCCGCATTGACAATCCAGAATTTGCGTCTTATCAGCGACCTGAAAGAGGCAAACAAACAGAATGTCGAGTTGACAGAGATGACCGGCATCCTCTTTTCCCAGAACAGCCAGCTTGCGGAGCTCCATAAAGCAGGGGAGGAGATCTCAAAAACAGATAGCGTTGAAGGTGTCTGCAGTCATATTGTCAGAGCGGCCGTGACCGGATTTGGCGCCGGCAGCGCCGCGCTTCTGCTGCTGGATGACGACTCAAAAGAGTTACGGGTTGCCGCCGTAGCCGGATTGAAAATTGCCCCAGGAACATCTCTCGGCAGCCGGGTAGACAGCAGGATTATCGAGGCGCTTGAAACCGGCAGGATTAAATACTCCGGGGAACCTAACGCTCCGCTTAGACTGTGCGGTAATTCAATAGATGAGTGGGGGCTGTTTCCGTTCAAGGGGAGGAGCAGTAAGCTCGGTGTCTTTGTTGTGCAGTTAGGTTCAGCGGACATCACCGATTCAACAGCCATCCTGGTGAACAGTGGTGCCATGGTAATCGATACGCTGATGCTGAATGAGCGCCTACGGAAAGAGAGTGCCAGACTGGCTCTGGCGGAAGCACATGTCAAGGTTTTGAGCGGGATGCTCCCTATCTGCTGCTCCTGCAAGAAGATTCGCGACGACAATGGCTACTGGGAGCAGGTCGAGGTTTATGTCCGCGACCATTCGGAAGCCGAATTCAGCCACGGTATCTGCCCGGAATGTATGGAAAAGCTTTATGGCAAGGAGCTTTGCGACAAAATTGTGAAGAAGGGGCAGCAGTGAATAACATCAGCGGGACGTACGAGGAACTCTATAATCTGATGGCGGACATCAAACGGTTTGTCTTTTCCACCACCCAGCTTCTGGATCCTGAGTCGATAGTTGATATTCTCGCCAGTCAGCTCCAGCAAAGTGCCTTCCCGGAGAGAAGCTCTCTCTGGCTCGTTGAAGGGGATCTGATTACCGAAAAAGCCGCCACCGGTCTCGTCATACCTTCTGACAACAGGCGGAGTTTAGCCCTTGATTCCTCCAGAACTCTTATCACTCTCATTCGAAAACAGAAAATAATCTGGTCCGTAGATCCATTGGAAGGTGATCTGCTCTTTCCTGGATTTCAGTCGCCCACCCTGTTTCCGATAAAGAGGCACCACTTGGCGTGGGGTTTTATAGTTATCGATGGTGTGACCCATAACCGGCGGGACAACTTCCAGTTCCTGAGCCAGTTCATCTCGCTGCTTCTTGACATGACCTATTCCCACCAGGGGGTTAATGATCAAAATGAAGAGCTGAACGACCTGACAGGTGTACTCTTTACCCAGAACGAGCAATTGGCTTCCCTTTCCAGGGTGGGAGTGCAGATCTCAGTAGCCGACTCTAACGAACTGATCTGTCGAATCATCGTATCAACTGCGGTAAACGAGTTTGGTGCCGGGAGGGGGGCACTATTGCTGCTCGACAGAGGCTCCAATCAGTTGCATTGTCTCTCTGCAATCGGCCTTGAAGGGATCGAGGGGGGGATCCTTGAAGGAGAGCCGTGCAAGGAGATCATTAATTGCATACAGAACGGGAGGATTGCCAAATATATTGACTCCTCGGCTCCGCTCAGAGTGGCAGGCAATTCGATTGAGGAGTGGGGGATATTCCCGCTCAAGGTAAAAAATGGCGTGCTCGGAATCCTCGTTACCGATTTCGCTGGCCAGGACATCAGCGATATCCTGGCGATGCTGGTAAACTACGGCGCAGTTGCCATCGATTCATTGGCGCAAAAAAGAGAGAAGGAGGTAAATCACGAACTGCTCGAAAAAAAGACCGGTGAACTGGCCGCAGTAAATGAAAAGCTTGGGCTGTTGTCCGTTACTGATGAACTTACCGGGCTCTCCAACCGTCGCTATTACCAGGAGCGGATTGCCATGGAGCTGTCGCGCGCGAACCGTTACGGCTCACCGCTCTCCCTTCTCGTGATCGATATCGACCATTTCAAGTCGATCAACGATACCCTTGGTCATGCCGCCGGGGACAGGGTACTCAAAGAGCTTGCCCACCGCATTGCAAAGCATGTCCGCCTCTCAGATCTGGTGGTTCGCTACGGAGGGGACGAGCTCGTAGTCCTACTCGCCGATACGGAGCAGGAGTCCGCCGCGATCGTGGCGGAGCTGATCCGGAAAGTTACCTGCGAAAAACCGGTAGACGCCGGGGGGAAACTGGTAACCGTAACTATCAGTGTGGGAGTGGCCACCTTCCCTTCTCCATCCGTCAAGAGCGGCGGGGAGCTGTTCAAAGAGGCCGACAGAGCCCTCTACCTCGCAAAAGAGGGGGGAAGAAACAGGGTAGTAACTGCGGATGGGAAAGCTTTTGCGACCGAGCGGATGCAGAAGGCCGGGCAAAATGTCGCCCAGGTCTCTGAAGCGCTGCGGGAATCGGAAAGGAAGTATCGTGTGCTTTTCGAGGGGAGCCCGCTCGGCATAATGGGGGCGGATATCGAAAACAGGCGGTTAGTATTTGTCAACCCCCGCATCTGCCGGATGTTCGGATATTCAGAGGCGGAAATGCTGCAGTTGACTATTGAAGAGTTGTACCCGGGTGAGGCGATGGAGAGAGTGCTTTCAGAGTTCGGCTCTGTTGCACGAAATGAAAAATACGTCTTTAACTCGGTTCCTTGCCTCCGGAAAGACGGTTCCGTTTTTTACGCCGAAATAGCCAGTTCAACCGCAGTAGTAGAGGGGCAGGATTGCGTAGTCGGCTTCTTCACAGACGTCTCCGAACGTTTACAGATGCATAAGGAGATGGAACAGCAGTCGCTCTATCTGCAGGAGATCAACTCCGCAATGTTTGCCCTGACCGAGATCAACGTCGGCGTAAACCGGATCATCACAAGCCTCGCCAAGGCAACGACTACCGAGGAGACTTGCCTCCTCCTGATCAGGGCGATCTCGGAAGAGTTCAATATTCCGCGGCTTATTATGGGTATGCCTGGCAGGGACGGCACCTTTATAGTGACTGGCGCCCACGGTTTTCCGGACGATACCTCCAGTGATGTTATTTGGCGCAGACTGCAGCCGGAGAAGATGGTTCCGCTCCTGATGAAGAGTGGACGGCGTCTCTGGAAAAATGAGCTGGATGCGGCTTCTGTTGACACTACCCAGCTCTTTGCGGACTGCTCGATCTGGCCGCTAAAGGGGAAGAGGGGGGTTCTCGGTTTTCTGGCAATCGATGACCCCGGTCCTGAACAGGGGGATCTGCTGGCGATCTTCCTGAACCAGGCGGGCGCTTTTCTGGAGAATGTGGTGCTGTATGAAGAGATGACCAGGATGAACGAAGACATTCTGGCTGTTAATATCAAGCTGAGGGAGACGGATGCCCAGAAGTCCGATTTTCTTAATATCGTTGCCCACGACCTCCGTACCCCGCTTACTTCAATAAGGAGTTATGCCGAACTGCTGCTGATGTACAAGGACGAGCCGAGCGAGATTAGGGAGGAGTTTCTCGGCATCATCAGCAAGGAGAGCGTGAGGCTCGGGAACCTGATCGGCGATTTTCTCGACATCGCCAGGATCGAGTCTGGCAGTTTTAAATATAATATGAAGTCTGTAGATCTGAAGGGGCTGATCACCCACGCGCTTTCGGTCTTCCAGGGTGAAGCTTTCCGTAAAAAGATCACACTTGAAAGCGAAGTTGACCCCGACCTGCCGGAGATAACCGGGGATGATGGGCGTATCGGGCAGATGCTGGCCAATCTCCTCTCCAATGCGGTAAAGTTTACCACAGAAGGGGGGCGCATTAAAGTGGAGGGGAGGACGAACTCCGGGAATGTTGAAATCAGCGTGGCCGATAGCGGCGGCGGGATCGATCCGAAGGATCAGCAGATGATCTTTGAGAAGTTCGGACAGGTTGAAGATCGGGGGGACGGCAAGGTAAAAGGTGGAACCGGCCTCGGCCTGGCGATCACGAGAGAGATCGTGGAGAAGCATGGGGGGAGTGTTCGGGTGGAGAGCGAACTGGGGTGTGGCGCAAGGTTCGTGGTGACGCTGCCGGTTATCAAGGTTGATGATGAGAAAAAACAGGGTTGATACAGAGATCAAACTCAGCGGGGTGCAAATATGTATAATGATATGCATGAAACTATGATTAAACTATATGAGGCATTATCGGACATTAAGCACTTTGTTTTTTCCACGGTGTCAATATCAGCCCCGGAGACGACTGCGCTCCTTCTGGCCAGTGAACTGGCCAGAATCACCCCCGAGATCAACTGCTCCTTCTGGCTTGAATCAAACGGAAAGGTGACTCAGGTGACTTCCAATGGTAAAGCGGTCCCGCCTGATGAGAATCAGAGGTGTATCAAGGTAAACTCATCACTGGTACTCCAGCAGATCATCGTTGAGCAGAATGTCGTCTGGAGCCTGGATCTTGATGAAAAGGAAGCTATATTTCCTGAATTTATCTCTCCCACGCTCTTCCCGATAAAGTGGAACCCAACCGCAAGAGGTTTCATAATTGTGGACGAGCTGGCGGAAGCAGAAAGGGAGTTGTTTCAGTTTGCAAGCCAGTTTGCTTCCGTGATTCTGAATATTGCTTTTCTTCATAAAGAGGTTGAGACCCAGAAAGCAGAGCTGAGTGAACTCACAGAGATTCTGTTTTTTCAGAATACGCAGTTGTCAGCATTAAATAATGTGATCATGGAGATCGTGGCTTCGGGAGACAGCACTCAGATAGGCAGACTTCTGACCAATGCGGCGGTGACCGACCTCGGGGCAGAGGGTGCGGCTGTCTTCCTTTCCGACAGCAGCACCAGGGAGTTGATCTGCATCGCTGCCAGCGGGGGGATGGATGAACTCGGGGCGATCAGCCTTGGCGCTAAGCCGGATGAGAATGTCAGGCGGGCCATGGAGACCGGAAGAATTGTCAGCTTCAAGAGATCCGGAGGCGCATGCCTGTTGGGCGATTTTCGGGCAGAGGGGTGGGTTATTTTTCCGATTAAGGGGAGCAAAGGGTCAATCGGATTCCTGATATCGGAAATCAATGATAAAGATATCTCCGATACCATGGCCATACTGACGAACCATGGCGCCATAATGCTGGATAATCTGGCGCTCCTCGATGAGTCGAGGGAGTTATCCGAGCGGATGGAAAAGATGGCCGTCACAGACCATCTTACAGGGCTCCATAACCAGCGTTATTTCAAGGACAGGATCGACAGCGAACTGTCACGAGCCAGACGGTACGATTTGCAGCTTTCCATGCTCGTAATTGATGTTGATCGATTTAAATCTATTAACGACAGTTACGGGCACCTTGCCGGAGATGCGGTGCTGAAGGAAATTGCACGCCGCATTGTTGACACGGTTCGCCTGTCTGACGTGGTGGCACGTTACGGCGGGGATGAGTTTGTGGTGCTTCTCACAGAAACTGATAAGGCGTCCGCAAAAATTGTGGCCGAACATATCAGGCAGAGTGTCTCTGATCTACCTGTTGCAATCGACGGCGAATCGATAGGTATGAGTCTCAGCATAGGAGTTGCCAACTTCCCATCCCCCAGTATTGGAAACTGTGAGGATCTGTTCAAAGAGGCCGACGATGCAATGTATCGCTCCAAGAAAACGGGGAGAAACAGGGTCGAGGCAGCGGAGTAACATTTACCCTCAGAACTGAATCTGAACCCTCTTCGCCGTCCCCTCTTCCCTGACCCACAATAGAGTCTTTCTGGCACGAGAGCACCAATCGCGAACATCCTTTTCAAACGTAGGGCAATCGGCAATGACCTCAAGGGTATCACCCGGTTTCATTCTGACAGACATTACGGTAATTTTGAGTGTCGGTTGAGGGCATTTGAGTCCTCGTGCGTCTAATACTGAAGCAGCCATATAATCTCCTCTTCCGGTTAAATTTAGCGTATCTGAAACTGCTCTATCTCTTTTTGAAGCACGGCAACCTGACAGAGCAGTTTTGACATGACCTCATCCATAACAAGCGCTGAAGTGACCTGCCCATTGGTTGACTCTTCGAAGGCATCCATCGAACTACTGATCTGCTGAGAACTGCCCGCCTGAAGTATAACCGCTTCACATATCTCAACAACCATGCCATTGATTTTTTCACTGGAATTAACAACCTGTGCGGTTGAATTCTGGTGATTGCTAATGGAGTGCATTACTTCCTGCGTGAGGTTTCTCATCCGTTCCACTGCGGATGTGATTAATTCACTGCCATAACTCTGCTCCCTGGTGGCATTGGAAATCTGTTCGACCATTTCAGCCACCCGATCCATGGCCAACTGCATTCCGTCACTTGCCTTGGACTGACTGAGAGCGGTCTTGTGGATTTCTGCCATATAGCTGCTCGCATCCTGGATGCCATTGACAATTTTCCGAAGAGCACTGCCCGATCTTTGCGACAGTTCACTTCCTTCAGCGATCCGTTTTTCGGAATGCGTGATCGCATTAACCGCGCGCGCTGTCTCTTCTCTAACTCCAAGAATTATCTCAGAGATCTCTCTGGTGTGGTTTCCGGTACGTTTTGCCAGATTTTTTATTTCGGTGGCTACGACAGAGAAACTTTTGCCGCGATCGCCCGCCTGTGCGGCAATTATAGATGCGTTAAGAGCAAGAAGGTTCGTCTGCTCGGCAACTTCGTCGATAACAGAGAGAATTTTCCCAATATTTGCCACTCTCCTGGAGAGATTTTCAATTGCGGTGAATGTGATGTTTGAAGACAATTTTATCTCATTGATACCGGCTATTGTTGCATCGACCGCCTTCCAGCCCTCTTCGGCATCTTTTTTGACCATATCGGCAATACGCGAAGTATCCGCCACCTGGACAACGATCTGCTGTATTGCAGTATCCATCGCACCGACAAGTGCCGCCGTTCTGGTCGTATCCGCCGCAAGGATGTTGGTATTTTCCCTGATATGCCGTACGGCAGACGCCATTTCAATGATTGAGGAACTTACCTCTTCAACAGAAATTACGAGAGATTCTATGCAGAGTGTGGTTGATTTAAGGTTATGTGACAAGTCCGACATGGAAGTTGAATTATCATTCGTCAAACTGGCAAGAGTGGCAATGGGCGTAGAAATATCCATGATAGAGCCATTAATTTCACGGATTGCCAGAGTTGCCTGTTTAAGAGAGTCTGACTGCTTTTCGGCCGATGCAACCCCTTTTTCAGATAGCTGTCCAATGCTTGAAGAGATGCTCTTTAATTCCTGAAGCGAATAATGGACCTTTGATATTGCCCCGGAAAGCCGCTCCATCATGGAGTTGAAGTTATCTGCCAACTGGGATATCTCCGTCTCCCCTTCAAGGTTTACCCTTTCCGTTAATTTGCCCTCAGCGGCGCTGTTCATGACAAGAGCCATCTGCCTGATGCGAGCAGGCAGCTTTCGAGAGACCATTATCAATAGAACTGCTGTCATGACAACTGAGTTAAGGAAAAAGAGGGCTGCCAGAAGAGTCATCCGCTCAAAACCGGTCTGTACAAGAGAAAAAACTATCCCAAGCAGGGAAAAAACTATCCCCCCTACGAGAAGTATCCTGATAAGATTTGTTCCTGTACGCAACATTTTCATTAAATATTTTCCCGGTAAATCAAAATTCTGGCAATATTATTATGGAAGATCTCTCCTGAAGGGCCCGAGTTTACGTACAGATTCAACCATCTCGGTTACTATCCGGCTGAACTTTTCACCTTCTCCTGCAGAGACGTAATCCAGGCGGCAGCGCTCTTTCTCTACTCCCAACTGACCAAGCACAAGGGTCAACATACTGTGACGCTGAAGAGCACGGCAGTTCCCTTCTTTATAATGGCAGTCTCCAGGGTGGCAGGCGAGGATTATAACAGCATCTGCGCCTTTTACAAGTGCGGAAAGAATAAACTGTGGATCGACCCTGCCGCTGCACATGACCCGGATGACCTGTACATTGTGAGGGAACGGAACCTGCATTCCACCCGCCTTGTCAGCTCCTGCGTAGGAACACCAGTTGCAGAGGAAGCCGATTATTTTAGGCTCAAAAATGGCACTATCGGTTTGCATGGTCATTTCAGGACTCCTTCCATCTCGGCCATAATCTGGGCATTGGTGAAGTGATGCCCGGTGATGGCTCCGGCCGGACAAGCGGCAACGCAGGTGCCGCAGCCATGGCAGAGAACTGCATTGATTCTGGAGACATTCAGCTCCGGATTGAACGCAATGGCATGATACGGACAGACCGTGATACAGAGATGACATCCGGCGCAATGCGTTTCGTCAACGCCCGCAGTAATTGGCTCAATCTCGATCATCCTGCCTGGCTGAAGCCCCGCCAGCGAATGGCCGACGCTGGCCATCCCCTCCAGCATGGCTCGTTGAATATCCATCGGTTCCTGGCAGGAACCGGCAAGGTAGACCCCCTTGACAGTGCTCTGGGCGGCGTCAATTCGCCCATGCAACTCAAGGTAGAAACCAGACGCATCAAGGCTGACATCAAGCAGCGCGGCAAGCGAAGCAGAACCCTCTGCCGGAATCATCGCAGGGCAGAGAATCACCATATCTGCCGGAGCAGACTCCCCTTTGACGCTGACCTGGAGTCTCCCTGTCGCATCCTGGATAACGGCAAGATCCGTGACACTATTGAATCTTTTCATAGTGGTATTTTCGTTCTTGACAGCGTGATTCAACAGAGTATGAGCCGCCTTGCCAGGTACAACCAGTTCGCGGTGATAATGGGTGATGGCCGTTGCCGGTAGTTTTGCCGTGATCAGATGATTGAACTTAAAGGCATACTGACAGCAGATGCCGGAGCAGTAAGGTTTATGAGCGTCATCAAGGCTGCCGACACAATGGATGATAGCTATAGCAGCCGGAGCTATGCCTTCACTTGTGGCGACTTCTCCACCGGTTGGCCCGGTGGATGAAAGCATCCGTTCAAACTGCAGGGCATCAAATACATTCGGCAGTACCCCCATCCCAAGTCCTTCTACACTGGATGCGTCATACAATCTTGCGCCGGTAGCCAGAATGATGGAACCGATTCGGCGCTCGACAATCTTTTCAACCTCGTCCAGATCGACTACATCCTCCCCCATCGGACAAGCATCCTTACAAGCCCGACACTCTTCTCCCCTGGAACGGATGCATATTTCTTCCTTTAGATACGGCGCATTCGGCAGAACACCGGTAAAAGCAAAGTCGATTGCCTTACAGTCGCTGGCGTTACTGTTGAATTCATTTGTGGTAACAGCCGGGCATGCCTCTACACACTCACCGCAACCGATACATTCATGCAGCGAAACGTGGCGAGGCTTCTGCCTGATCTTTACGTTGAAATTCCCGTAGAAACCGGTTACCGCGACCACTTCCGAAAGAGTCATCAATTCAATCGTGCCGGGAAAATCGCCGTGCAGCATCTCCCCCATCAGCGGCTCCAACATGCATGGAGCGCATTCAAGGGAGGGGAAGAGGTCCTCGAAGCGAACCGGCAGGCCGCCAATAAATGGGGTTCGCTCCACTACTACTACACTGCGTCCGGCTTCGGCTAACGCCAGCGCTGCCTTCATTCCGGCCGGCCCGGCACCGATCACGAGCGCATCGGGACAGACTTCAAGCAGCTTCTTCTCGAGCGGCTGTTGTTCCCGAACCCGGCAGACCGCCCCCAGAATGGCCGCAATCGCTTTTTCGGTTGCGACCTTCGGATCTTCCGTCACCCAAGCTATCTGCTCCCGGATATTAACCATCTGTAGAAGATAGGGATTCATCCCCACATTGGTCATGCAGCGGCGAAAGGTGGCTTCATGATCGCGGGGAGAGCAGGCTGCAACTACGACCCGATCCGGCTGCTCCAATTTAAGACTCTCCTCAAACTGAAGTTTGCCATCCTCAGAACAGATAAAATCAACTATTTCAAGATACGGCTTGTCAGGAAAAGAGATGGCAGCCTTACCCACCGCCTCGGCGCTGATTTTGTCAGCGATGTTACAGCCGCAGTTGCAGAAATATATTCCTATTTTCATTCTGCCCCCTCCCATTGCAAAATTTCTGCTGCGATTCGCTCCACAGCCCCTGGTAGAGCCGCTGCCACTTCATCAGTAAACTGCTCTGCAAAAAGATCAAACTCACGCGCCTCAATACCCCAGAACGAAACCTGCTTCGGGAGAAGAACTCCCGCCATGCGACCAAGGTCAAATGCGGTTGCAAAATTGGTATCGTGGCTGGAAAAAGTATTCTTTGTCGTGACAAAATCCATTGAGTTAAAATGCCGGAGTGTACCAGGGATTGCACCACTTAACATGGCATCAACTACCACTGCACGCCTGAAACCAGCCATCGCCTCCATCAGACGGATGCCACCGGTATGCAGTTCGGTCACGGTCAGATTGATACGCTGCTTCAGTCGCTCCGCCACGGCATAAGCAACTGCAATTCCGACACCATCATCGGAGAGCAGCGGGTTACCCATCCCAATAATTACGGTTCCGGCTCCACCCTCCCGACCTCCCCCCGCTGGGGGGAGGAGATTAGCTCCCTCCCCCAGCGGGGGAGGATTGGGGAGGGGGGATATCAGCGGCACGCCTTTCACGTTTTTCTCCGTATCTCCCGCTGCAACACCCCCTGACTGTCACGCAATGAAATCGTCAGCGGCATCTTGCCAGGTAAAAAATGGGTTGCGCAGGATAAGCAGGGGTCATAGAGCCTAAAGGCCATTTCTATTCGGTTAAGAATTGCCTCCTCGGGAGCGTTGCTGTTAATCAGCTTCTCTGCAGCGCGCTTTATCGACATCGAGATCGGAGCGTAGTTGTTGGTGGTTCCGACAATCATGTTGACTTTGGTCAGAACAGCCCGTCCATCGGTAACATAGTGATGAGTCAAGGTTCCGCGAGGAGCTTCAACTGAGCCGATCCCTTCGCCGACAAAGCGAGCCGGTTCAGGAATATTGCGGGTCTCCGGTGAGGTAAGTTCAGGATCGAGCGCCAGTTCCAGCATCCGTTCAGACGAGTAAAGCAGCTCAATCAGCCGCGCCCAGTGGGTAGCCATACGATGGTGAATCGGCTGGTAACGGTCATTGGTGATCTTTTTGCAACCAAAAGTTTCATACATCCGCTGATACTCGGCGTTGGCCAGCGGTGTTGCCATCCCTTCGGAGACGTTCAGACGCGAAAGGGGGGTAGCGGTATATATCCCGCTATCGATCCCGTCAGTCAATCCCTTCCAGCCAACTTTTTTAAGGTAGGGGTATTTCAGGTAAGTCCATGATTCAACCCGCTCGGCAATATGTTCGCGGTATTCGGATGGGTGGTATTTGACAAACTCTCCCCCCTCCGGATCAACCACCCGGATCATGCCGTCATAAAAATTGACCCGGTTGTCAGCATCCACCGTCCCCATTGAATAGGTACGGTGCAGGTAGGTATCCGAGGTGATCATCTCCAGATAGACCGGATTATTCAGGACTATTTTTTCAAAGATAGAGAGGGAGAAGCGGGCGAACTCGATATTTCTGCGCGCCGTCTCTTCGATAGTAGCCTGCTCTTCTTTGGTGATGGCGCGGCTCCACCCCCCTGGAACTCCAGCCACCGGATGGATGGACTTGCCACCCAGAAAGGTGATGATCTCGTGGTTGCGTTTGCGGCAGGCGATCACCTCTCCGGCCACTTCCAGCCCGACCTTTCGCGCAACTCCAAGAATGTTTCGCTCCGACGGGGGAGCATCAGGTCCAACGATAAAGTCCGGTCCGCCGAGTGCATAAAAGTGGGTTGTGTGATCGGTGATAAAAAAAGCCATGTAGATGGTTTCACGTAACTTTTTTGCCACAGAAGTCGGCTCTGCACCGAAAACAGCGTCGAGCGCCTTGGTGGCGGCGATGTGATGCGCCTCCGGGCAGACGCCGCAGATCCGGTTGGTAATGACTGGCATCTCCTCAGCCATGCGCCCCACGCAAAACTGCTCAAAACCTCGCAGTTCAGGAACTTGAAAACAGACGTTCTCCACCCTACCCTGATCGTTCAAAAAAATGTCTATCCTGCCATGCCCTTCTAGGCGGGTGATCGGATCAATAGTAATACGCGCCATCGGTTACCTCCTTACCCTGCCGCCCAGTGTCGAACTGGCAAGGGTATATTTGTAAAACTGTCCCGCGTAATCGGGAATCGTCGCAAGAAAAGCGTCTACCCGTGCGGCAATCGCCTCTTCTGACAGGCCGGTCGTATCACCGATATCCATGACCGATCCGAGCGCCGCCACCATTTTTGCTCCCTGATCACTGATCCCGTCCGGAGCCCCGTAACAGCCGGTGCACGGCATGTTAGCCTTTGTACAGGGAGCGCCGCAGCCGTTGCGGGTGGCAATCCCCATACAGAGCAGACCCTGTTCAAGCATGCAGAGTTCTGGTTCAGGATAAAATTCATAATTACGACGGAAAGCTGTGATGCGCTTCTCCTCTTTAGTCCGGTTACAATCATCACAGACGGTCAGCGTACCGCAACCAATGGTGCTCCCTTTTGCCGGCAGATTGCCGGAAAGAATCGCCTCTACGGCATTCCATATCTGTTCCGGTTCTGGTGGACAGCCGGGAATCTGGTAATCAACCTCCACCTCCTGAGCCAGATGTTTTACCCGCCCCAGCATTCCAGGCAGATGAATGTCCCCTTCCGGAAAACTGGTTGTACCTGAGGGGATAATGCCAGTTGAATTATCAACCGAAAAACTGTCAATGAAGATGGAGTTGAGCAGCTCGTCTTTTGTGGTGAAATTGGCCAGAGCCGGAATACAGCCACCCTTTGCGCAGGAGCCGAAGGCTACCAGAATTTGTGATTTTCGCCGCAGCAGATGAGCCATTTCGACATTTTCCTCAGTGCGCAGCGCACCGTTAAAGAGTGTTACGGCAATGGCTCCGTCCGGCAACGCCTCGATATCCTTTATCTTGGTGTCCAGCAGGCAGGGGCAGAACATGAAGTCAAATGCAGCATCCAGATCCAGAATCTTCTCATTCAGATTAACAACAGCAATCTCGCATCCACCGCAGGATGCAGCCCAGTAGAGTGCCAATTTCGGTTTTTCAGGCATTTTGTCCTCCGGTAAATCAAAATTTCTTCTGAACACAGGGCGCAGCGCGCCCTAACTGCATTCCCACGCAGCGCGTGGGAACGAGAGGAACTCAACACCTGGCCAGCAACTCTGCCACCAACTCCGGCAGTTTATCCTGCAGATCTTCATTTTTGGTCAGCACAGCATCCAGATTCGGATGAGCCAATTTGAGCGGAGCGGACTCTTCGCCGGTTAGCAGTACGAAGGGTTGAGTAAATCCCTGACCCCGAAGCTCTGCAAAAAGCTGGATACCATCCATGAACGGCATGTTCATATCCGACAAGACCAGACGAATTTCAGGATCGATCGCAATCTTATCCAGCGCATCCATACCGCCTATGGCAATTATCGCTTCATAGCCAGCTATCTCAAGAAACATGCCGGTCATTTCAGCCGTAAAGTCATCATCATCAACCACCAGAATTTTTATCGGTACGTCACTCATGCCTGCTCCCTTTAACCGATCAGGCTGCGAACGGTTTCTATCAGATTTGACTGGTCAAAAGCACCTTTAACGATATAGGCGTTGGCTCCTACCGTAATGCCACGTTTTTTATCTTCATCCTTTTCCAGAGAAGTTACTATGATGATCGGCACATTCCTGTATCGCTCATCACCACGCAACCGTTTGGTCAGTGAAAAACCATCGAGCCTCGGCATCTCTACATCAGTTATGACGAGGTCAAACAGCACTTCACGCGTCCTCTCCAACGCTTCTTCACCGTCTTCCGCTGTAACCACAGCATAGCCGTAAGCCTCAAGAATACTTTTTTCGATCTCTCTGGTATTTATCGAATCATCTACAACCAGAACAGTTTGTATACGATCATCCCTGACTGCAGCGACTCTCCTCCCCGAATCCGCTATTTCGTGCGACTGCTTGAACAGTTCCGAAATGTGGAGAACATTGATGATGCTGTCACGCTCTCCTATAGTGACGCCTGAAACCAGGCGGAGGTTCTTAAGGTGCAGCGGTAGCGGCTTAACGACCATCTCCTCTCGACCGATTATCGCGTCAACCAGGAGGCCAAGCTTTTCCTCTCCATCTCTGATGATGACGATCAATATGTTTTCAGTGACAGAGTTCGACTCTTGGGGCAGCTTGAGGAGAGCGCACAGCGATTCAACCGGGATGATCTGCTCACGCAGCCGGATGGCACGTTTGTTCACGATCTCGATTATTTCATCCTTCTGAACGGAGAGCATCTCAACAATTGAAGTGGCCGGCATTGCGCAGTTTTTACCACCGGCGGAAACTAAAAACAGCGGGAAAACTGCCAGATTTAGAGGCAGGCGCAGTAAAAAAGTCGTTCCTGCACCCTCCATGGTTTCAATGGCAATGGTTCCTTTAAGTTCATCGACTATGCTCTTTCGTACTACATCCATACCTACCCCGCGACCGGAAAGATCGGTGATAATTGGACTCGTACTAAAACCTGGCATAAAGATCAGGTCGATGATCTCTGCACGGGTCATCGCGGCCAGCCTGTCTGCATCAAACAATTTTTTGGCATACGCCTTTTCGCGAATCCGGTCGATCGACATTCCCCTGCCGTCGTCACTCAGAGAAATGGCAACACAACCACTGTCGTAAAAAGCAGAAATATTGAGAGTAGCTCTGGGCGGTTTACCTGCTGCGATCCTTTCGGCACTGTTTTCCAAGCCATGATCCAGTGAATTGCGAATCATATGCATGAGTGAATCGCCAATCCGGTCGATAATTTTTCTATCCAGTTCAGTATCTCCACCCTCGATAACAAAGTCGACATCCTTTCCATGTTCATGGGCAAGATCCCGAACGGTGCGACGGAGAGGGTCGAAAACCGTCGATAACGGTTGCATGCGCATCTTCAGCGAACTCTCCTGAAGATCAGCAAGGAGATGGTCCTGAAGCAGCGAGTCGTCATACATGGCCCGTACCGACTGGCGCAGAGAGAGCTGTAATGCGTCACCGGCCTCAATCAACTGTGCATTGCCGCTTTCCAGGCTATTCAGATGCTCCTCAACTGCCTTAAAATGTTTTGCAGAAGTACGCTCGGTTTCGCGGAGTCTGGCGATATGCCTTCTGTACCTGCCATGCTCCGAGACTATTTCTCCCATCAACCTGATCAGATCATCCAGCTTGGTTGCGTTGATCCTGAGATAATCAACCTGGTTAGGTTTGACATCCGGTATTACCGGCTGCGGTTCCGCTTGAACAACCGGCTTAACAACCTTATCTTCCTTGACTTCCTTATCTTCCTTGTCGGACTTGTTAGACTTGTCAGACTTGTCAGACTTGTCGGAAGAGTCAGGCATAGTATCCCCGCCAACCGGCATTGCTGATGCCTGAGCCAGTTCCTCGCAGAGCGCTTCAGGTGCCCCAAAAGTCGTATCTCCTGCAGATATACTTGCCAACATTGCCGTAAGAGCGTCAACGCCACGGAAAAGGGCATCGGAAACGCTGGAGGTCAAGGTTATTTTGCCTCCTCGAACCGCGTCAAGCACATCCTCCATTTTGTGAGCAAGTTCGGTGACACCTGAAAGTTTCATCATCCGTGATGATCCCTTGATGGTATGAGCTGAACGGAACAATCCGTTAATCATATCAACATCTCCGGGAGTTTTTTCCAGATTGAGTAGACCTTCACTTATCCGGGAGCAATGCTCTCGTGCCTCTTCAACAAAACGCGCCAGGAATTTTGAGTGGTCAAATGCCATATATTATCCCTTTAATTCTTAACGTGTGGATCTCTTACCTTGAGCCAGCAACGACAATTTGTGTCTGCCGATAACAATAAACGGGTCTGCATTGAATGACAGCGGGAAAAAAGCCTGCCCAAGCCCTTTAATTGAGCCTTTCTCCAAAATTCTGACTGCTGTTTCATAGCCGCTTTTCGCCCGCTTGAACTCCTTTTGCATGAACATGATCTCGGCGGAATAAAAATGAGCCAGCCAACAGGCCGGATCCAGATAGATGGCCTCCCTGAAACGCCTCATGGCTTCATCGTTATCCCCATCTTGCCGCGCCAGCATACCGAGCATGAGGTACGCCACAAGACAGAGAGAATCACGTTCCAAAATGGTCTCACAGACGGTGCGGGAGTCATCAAAGCGCGACAAACTGAGCAGCAGACTCCCCTTGAGGCAGTAAGCCTTCTCAAAACCGGTATCCTGTGCAATGACCGCATCAAGAATCGCAAGTGCCTTATCGTATTGCCTGGCGTGAGCCAACTGGACAGCAGCATCAAACTGTTCTTTTACGTTCATCTGAATGGGTTGAGGTGATTGTTTTGTAGAGGAGCCTAAAACTTGTTCAGCTTGTGTAGTTGCTACAATTTTTGCGGCGTGAGAGGGAATGCCATGAGGCGACACGACCCGGACCGGTTCTGTAAATGATAATCCACGGCTTGATGTTCGGCGCTCTTCGAAAATCAGCGGGGGTGTCTTGCGGTAAAAAAAGAGCCCCTTCTGCCGCACAAGGGAAAGAATACCTATGTCATGATGAATTGTTTCCGCCGCACCGACAAGAAGGCATCCCCCCACAACGAGAATTTCCGCAAGCTTACCGAATATCTCACGCTGTACCGGCTCAGGGAAATATATGGATACGTTCCGGTACAGGATTATGTCTGGCGACTGCATCCCTTCCGGATATGAGTTGCCAAACAGGTTTACCACCTCAAATCCGACCATTTTTCTGATAAAGTCCCTGACTCTGAACTCCGCAGAACCGGCAGGTTCGAAATAACGTTCCTGCAAAGCCTGGCTAACACCACGGAATGAACCTCGACCGTACAGACCCAGTTTCGCCGATGCTATTACATTTGAATCAATATCAACGCCAGTGATGGTGAACAATTTCTCGCTTGTAACTCCAAACCGTTCCCACAGCAAGAGGGCGATTGAATAAGGCTCCTCTCCTGTAGAACAGCCTGCGCTCAATATCCTGATCGGCTTCTGATTACGGGCAATCATAAGTTCTGGCAGCAACGTATCAACCATCAGATTAAGATGGTCAGGTTCACGCAAAAAATAGGTTTCATTCACCGTCAGCAGTTCCGTCAGCCGAAGCAACTCAGCCTGATCATTCAGTAACAGAGCATGATAAGCTTCATAACTATCACACCCCAGAGCTGACATCCGTCGGCAGAGGGCAGCAGAAAGAGCCTTCTCTCGCTCCTTCTCGAAACTGCTTCCACAACTGCGAAGCAAAAGTCCCTTAAACGGTGCGAGATCATAAGATTCATCCCTGCTACCTGGACGTGCCGTGGCTTTCACTACCTGACTCCGGCACGCTGCACGAGTTCGGCGGCGATATCGGCAAGTAGTACAATCCTGTCGATGATACCGCGTTCCACCGCAACCCGATTCATTCCGTACACCACTGAGCTTTTTGCATCCTGTGCGAGTGTAACACCTCCTGCCGCCCTGATTGACTGCATACCGATAACACCGTCGTCCCCCATACCGCTCATAATCAACCCGATAGCACGCTCACGATATGCCGCTGCCACAGACGTAAGCATGCTGTTGCAGGATGGGTTGTAGACCTGCCGTGCGTCCCGGGCTCCCAGGATAATCATCCCCTGTTCAGTGATTCTCATGGAGTATTCAGCAGGATTGACGTAGACTTTTCCTGCGGCGAGAATATCTCCAGTAAGCGCAACCTGAACTGCAAGAGGAGTAACTCCGTTCAGCCAGTCCACCATGCCTTGGGTAAAACCTTCGGCAATGTGCTGGGTTATGACTATTGGAACAGGGAAATTAGCCGGCAGATGAGACAGAATTTTATGAATCGACTGTGGCCCTCCGGTTGAGGCTGCGATGGCAACTATTCCACCTTTCGCATACCCCTGAGTTACCACTCTTTTTGCTCCAATAGTCCTGGAAGTTCCCTTCAGTGACGACAGATGTGCCACAACATCAACTTTGGCCAGGAGGCGGATTTTTTTTATCAGATTTCGTGCATTTTCTGGGCTGATATCCGGTTTTTCAATGACATCCAGGGCACCTTTTGAAACTGCCGCGAAGGCAGTACGAACGCCGGTCACTGCTGTGACAACCAGAATCGGCACCGGGTTCTCGGCAATGATTCTTTCAATGGCCTCCAATCCACCCATTACCGGCATTTCAATGTCCATCGTTACAATATTAGGCTTGAGCGAGGCAACCTTGGAAATGGCTTCCACTCCGTCAGAAGCCTCGCCTACCACAACGATATCCGACTCCGACTCCAGGATATCGCGGATCATTTCTCGTACCAGAACGCTATCATCTACCAGTAGAACTCTTATTGTGCCAATCGTTTTCGCCATGAACTGATACGTCTCCTGAGTAACTGCTGTTAGCTCTAATTACCTGCCTTGAATGTGGAGAGCAGTTTCTTTAACTGTTCCGAAAGCTCAAGTAACTCTTCGGTAGCTCTGTTTGTCTCATGGATGGAATGTGTCGAATGTCGCACCCCCTGCTCAATATCCTTCAACGCCAGCACAACTTGACTACTTGCAATCTGCTGCTGCTGGGTGGAAAGAGATATCTGGCGAGCCGCACTGGCGGTTTCGTCCACTCCGTCCACGCTTTCGATCAGCATGGATACCGTATGGGAGGCGTACTCCTGCCCCTCGAAAATCAGTTGTGAACTTTTTTCTGAGGACATTATAAGGCGGTTAACCGAATCAAGAATCTCGGTTATCTTCCCTTCAATCTCCGATGTTGACTCAACAACACTGTCAGCAAGACGCCGGATCTCTACAGCCACGACACCAAACCGCTTTCCGGACTCTCCGGCACTGGCCGCCTCGAGCGCGGCATTAAACGCGATAAGCTTGGTCTGATTGGCAATGTTGTTGATTATCTCCATAACCTTGTTGATCTCTTTCGATTTTCTACCCAGATCAACTATCTCGGTGAGGTTTGTCTGAATGTTATGACTTATGTCATTAATCTTGAAGTTAAGGTTTTCAACCTCGGCGGCGCCCACTTTGGTATCGTCGAGGGTCTTGTCTGCCCTGTCCACAACGCTATGGCTGTGTTGGGCTATCTGGCTGGCGGTGGAAGAGAACTCTTCCATGGTGGACGATATTTCAACGACCGAACTCGATAGTTGCGTGGAAAATCCTGATTGCTGATCCATGGACGAAGCGATAGCACCGACGCTGGAATGGATTTTATCCGTTATTCCTGAAACCTTGCCTATTATCGGAAAAAGGGCTTTTCTGACCAGCAGTAGGGTGATAAAAGAGAAAATAGCCGCCATGACAGCCGTCATGATCGCGATATTAATTTGCAGCTGGCTGTATGCGGTAAAATAATCGCTCTGCTTGACTCCGACATATAGCACGCCGATGACTTCACCTTTGCTGCTTTTGATCGGATCGTACGCAGTAAAATAGGGGATATCCAGTATCACAGCCTCTCCCCGGTACGGCTTCCCCTCCTTGATGACAGCATCGTATGCAGGGCCTATCAGCTTGGTATCTACCGCCCTGGTACCGTCAGGTTTGAGGACATTGGTGGAAACTCGCGTATCACCCATGAAAATGGTTGCCGTCCCGCCAAAAATCTCCTTGATCTTGTCAGGAAGTTCATAGTTGCCATTGACAACATATCCGCCTGCCATCAATTTACCATTGGAAATATGGAAATCAGCCCCTTTGTCTTTTAGAAGTTCCCAGAACATTCTGAGTACGGACTCCTGGGATACGCTTGCCTGGCGACGAATCTCCTTGTCGATACTGATAAAAGTGAAACCGGTGGTAATTGCAATGGCAGTAATTACGACAATGGCATTGATCATTATAAATTTGGTGGTCAGCTTCATGAATCGTTCTCCTTAGATGCTGTGTTATGTTCCAATATTACTTGCTTGTTTGAGGCCTGATTTCAAGTTTAAACTGATTCATAAACTCCTCAAATTCCATGGAGATTTGCATCAGATCCTTACTTACAGAGCTGAACTGTTGAATGGTCGCAGAGGAGTACCTTGTTCCTTCTTCAATTTCTCTCAGCGCAGACAGCACCTGTGAACTGGCAATCTGCTGCTGATGAGTCGAGAGTGAAATCTGTTTAGCCGCATCGGTTGTCAACTCGGCACCATTCACTACGACACCAAGCATTTCAAGCGCCTCTGTCGAATAATCCCGACCCTCCCGAACATTTTTTGAACCCTTTTCAGAAGAGATAATAAGCCGATCAACCGCTCTCATAATTTCCGAAATTTTACCTTCAATTTCAGATGTGGATTCTACAACATTATCTGCTAATCGCCTGATCTCCACCGCCACAACGCCAAACCTTTTTCCAGCTTCACCAGCACTCGCCGCCTCAAGTGCTGCATTAAAAGCGATAAGTTTCGTCTGACTGGCAATAGTATTGATAATCTCCATTACCTTATTGATTTCTTTTGATTTTTTGCCCAATTCCAGAATTTCGCCGAGATTAGCTTCGTTGAACTGCTCTATTTCGCCTATCTTGATTGCCAGATTTTCCATGCCACGCACACTGGTATTGATGTCCAGCAAAGATTGATCAGCATTATCTGCAACGCCCTGGCTATGCTGGGCAATTGTGATTGCTGTTGATGAAAATTCTTCCATTGTAGAGGATATCTGCATCACTGAGGATGAAAGTTGGGAGGCAAACCCGGCATGGTGGGTAACAGATTCAGTAATCGTATTCGTATGGCTGCTGATTCTTTTTGATACTCCATCAACCATAGTCATTATGTTATGCATCTTTTCAAGCAGTTTATTTACTTCACCGCTTACGTCTCCAATCTCGTCCTGTGATAACGTGTTCAATCTTTTGGTCAGGATTGTAAGACCTTTATCATTGTGCGTAATCTCTTTAAGAGTATCCACCATTGACTTTAGAGGATGAAGGTATCGTCTCACCAGGTATGAGGAGATGCCGGCAAGAAAAACAGCAAGGACAATAGACATCACGATCACACCATTTATGAGTTCATCGTAGGCTGCAAAGAAATCACTCTTTTTTACTCCTACATACAGAACGCCAACAATCTCCCCTTTGTTGTTTTTTATCGGATCATACGCGGTAAAATATGGGATATCGAGGATCAGTGCTTCTCCACGATATCCCTTCCCTTCCTTGAGTACTGCATCATAAGCTGCACCAATCAGTTTGGTGCCGACAGCACGACTCCCATCCTCTTTGAGAACATTGGTAGTGACACGGGTATCCCCCATGAATATCGTCGCAGTTCCGCCGAAAAGGTTCTTGATACTGTCCGGAAGTTCATAGTTGCCGTTGATGACATAACTCCCCGCGAGTAATTTGCCGTTGACGATGTTGAAATCACTCCCCTTTGATCTGAGTAATTCCCAGAATGTCTTCAAGCGACTTTCCTGCGCCACATTTGCCTGCCTGTTGATCTCCTTATGTATGCGAAACAGTGCAAAACCCGTTGTAATCGAAATGGTTGTAATTACTATAATGATATTCAGTAATACAAATCTGGTGGATAATTTCATCAATATTCTCCAATTCCTATTTCAAATTGACTTGCCGGCAGATTTTTCCCTTAGTAAACGCTGGAAATCCAGCAGTAAAACAATTCGCTCCTGTTGTGGCAGTAGACCCCAGAGACCTCTCCGCAAAACAAATGGCTCAAGCAGCGGCGGAAAAAGAGTTATATCACTCTGGCTGAATTCGGTAATATCTTCCATCGAATCGATAATCACCCGGTATGGTGAAGCTGTTCCACTCTTGATCGTAACAATGACTGGCGACTGATAAGTGACCGTTTTGCCTGCATAGCCCATTTCTTCATGAAACCAGAATAAATCCTCACCCTTCTCACCATTATAGACGGCAATTTCAGTCACTTGCCCGGTCTCTGCACCGAAACAAATCCCACCAACTGAAAAAAGGAGCAGGTGGAATGCCGCGCCATTAAGTATTTCATCCACATCACTCATATTGTTATGAGATTCGCCAACTTACCAACACCCAGCAAGGGGATGGTTTTAGCATCATACTCAATTGCTCCGATCACCAGATCACGAGCGGCACCATTAAGGGTCGCAAGTGGTGGACCGATGGCGCTAACCGGAATATCAATAACGTCTTCAATTGAGTCGATCATTACGCCGGAATGGAAATCTCCCCGGACAGCCATGGCAATAAGATGTTTCAAATGATCGCCCTTTTCCTCTCCCAGGAAATAGCGGAGATCAATTACCGACTCGATATCTCCCCGAACATTGATGAGGCCGGGAAGATAATCTGGCAGACCTGGCACCCAGGATATGTCGCTTGCAGGAAGAATTTCCCTGATATCCGTGCCGTAAAAGGCGTACCGGTTCTCTCCGCAGGTGAAAAAAATTACTTTAACCCGCTCCTCTTCAACATCAACGACATCTTTTGTTCGCTGCCGTTTTTTGAGTTCGTTCAGGATGAGTTCGCTTTTTAACGGTTCTTCTGATTGTTCCATTGCCGGTCGCTCCGCTAACTTTTTGAGTAGTGACTAAATTATCCCTGATCAGAAACCTTGGCAGTCAAAAGTTGAGGCAACGTAAAACGAAATACGCTGCCTTTACCAAGTTCTGACTCCACCCATATTCTTCCGCCGTGATGCTCGACAATTTCTTTGCAGATTGAGAGTCCAAGGCCGGTTCCTTTAGGTTTGTCCGTCAGTGTATCCCCGATCTGATGGAATTTATCAAACACCTTATCGCAGTTTTCCGGCGCGATTCCTATACCGGTATCAACGACAGAGACCATTATTGTATCATGTTCCTGATGCGCTTCAATAGTGATCACGCCATGATCGGAAAATTTGACAGCATTGGAGGCCAGATTGATCAACACCTGAACCAGTCGGTCACGATCTCCCTGAATCAGTGGCAGATCTTTTGCGACATCACGTTTAAGGGAAATATGCCGGGCATCCACGAGTGGTTTGATAGTGGCTACTACATGCTCAATAATTCCCGTCAGATCGATTTCCTCAAAATGCCATTCAACACGTCCGGCATCGAGCTTTGCGAGATCAAGCACATTATTGATCAGGCTGGTCAGTCGTTCACCTTCAGATAAAATGATATCAAGATTTGTCTGTATCTGGCCGACAGTACGCATCAATTTCACATCGTTCATATCCAGGCGAGGAGCTACATCATTTTCCATCTTTTTTTTGATCACTCTGGCAAAGCCGTACACCGATGTCATTGGTGTACGTAATTCATGGGAGACAGAAGAGAGAAATTCGCCTTTGGCCTGACTGGCGGCATCTGCTAACTCCTTCAATAACTGATTTTGATGGCTGAGACGGAATGCTTCTGTCATGGTCGCATGATTGCGTTTTGACGTTGACAGCAGAACAGTAATGTAGAGGAAACTGAAAAAAGCCAGGCAGTAGCCGAGAGTCGTTCCGTGCATTATATTGACCAGTATAAACGGCACCATAATCGGTACTACATACAGAGGATACGTTCGAGGCAGAATTGACATAATGCTGACACTGCCACCGGACATTGCCGCCAGGGTACATGCGATAAGCATTTTGTATTCAATGTCAATATCCTGATACAGAACTGCATTGCTGACACCCCATCCTATACCAGCAAGAAAAACTCCCACCTTAAACCGGTTTCTCCATGCCGCAGTATCTGTCTGGCCGGCTGCACGATTACGAAACGCCCTGATAGTGCTGTAACGGAAAAGACTGACCGAAAGTTGAAATACCAACCACGCCACCTGAAGTGACAAAGGAGCATTACCCCTGAAAAAAAATATCAGCAGACCTGATAAAAACACTGACGAAATGAGTGGTGGTATCGAGTCTCGACAATAGAGAACTATCTGATCCACCTCAACTTTTTCATTCAGCAGGGCATCGTTCTGGAATAGTGCATTTTTTTGTGCGGCGTGCTGTTCCATATTCTAAGCTGTGGCCGTCACAGGGAGGACAAAGGAGAACTCACTACCTTTTCCAATTTCTGACTCGACCCAGATTCTCCCACCATGATGCTCGATGATCTCCTTGCAAATCGGCAGCCCGAGGCCACTCCCTTTCGGTCGATCTGTCAGGGTGTCGCCAACCTGTTTAAATTTGTCGAACACGTCTGTCTGGTCTTTTTCCGCAATGCCGATGCCGGTGTCGCGGATCGAAACATAAATGTAATCCTGACCGTTTTTCGTCGGGCAATCATCGACAGAAGTTCTCCGCGCCGTCACCGTGACAATGCCGTCATCGGTAAATTTCAAGGCGTTCGAAAGCAGATTAATCGCCACTTGGACGATCCTGTCCCTGTCACACGGCACGCATGGAATTCCTGTCTCAATATTTTTGATAATTGCTATCCCTTTACTTTCAAAGAGCGAAGTAGTTGCAGCAATAGCCTGTTCCAGGATTTCCGAAATCGACGCAGGTTCCTGTCTCCACTCGATTTTACCAGCTTCCATTTTTGAAAGATCAAGAACGTTATTGATCAAAACGGTCAGACGTTCCCCTTCGGAAATAATGATGCCTATGTTATCGCTAACCTGTTGCACTGTTCGATCAACTTTTACATCATCTGTCGGCAACTGGGGGAATACGACCTCTTCCAGCTTCTTCCTGATAACTTTCGCAAAGCCCAGAACCGATGTCAATGGCGTCCTCAGTTCATGGGAAACAGTTGAAAGAAAATCATTCTTCATTCGCTCGATTTCCTTGTCGGAAGTCACATCGCGCACAATAACGAGGTTGCCGAGAAACTCATCCTGTTTGCCGGAGGAGGTCTGATTTTTACGGATAGCCGCCGCCAGGGCCGATCCTGTCCGTCCCCCCTCCAATTCTACTTGAGCCGAAACTGGGTGGTCTGATTGCGAACAGATTATTTCAAACAGTGGAGCCAGGTTCCCGTTAAAAATGCCCTTAAAATCATTACCAAGCAGTGACGTTTCATCGACACCGAACATTTTGCCAAGAGCTGGATTTGCAAGCGTTACCCTGGCCTGTGCATTGGTGACCAGCAAACCGTCAGGCATGTTGTTAATGATGGCGGTCAGGTATGAAAGGGTGTCTTCCTGTTCGGTGGTTTTGGCGGCCAGATCCGCGATAAGCTGAAGATTCTGCAGTTTGAGCTGGTGCTTCGCAAGGGCTCTGCTGACGGTGATAACAATGGTTTCCTCTATCCCCTCGTCTTTCAGCACATAGTCGATGGCTCCGCTGCTGAGAGCATCAACCGCTACTGAGATGCTGCTGACTCCGGTCACCATGATGATCGGCACATCAAGGCCATGACTACGCAGTTCCTTGATCAGTTGGATTCCATCCATTTCAGGCATGTTTACGTCAGAAACTATTAAATCTATGGATGCATCAGCAATAGCTTTGCCAAGTGCTTCCAGGCCATTTTCAGCAGTAACAATGGTGTATCCATTCCCTTCAAGAATCATGGTAAGCATTTCCAGAACAAATGGGTCATCATCCACTACTAATATTTTTATCTCCTGAATGTTCATGTTTTCATAGCCTCCTCGACAGGAAGTAATATAGTGAAGACACTCCCCTTGCCTGGTTCGCTCACGATATCTATCTTCCCTCCGTGATATCCGGCAATCAAGCGGCATATAGGAAGGCCAAGGCCAACTCCCTTAGGTTTGTCTGTCAGAGCGTCTCCAAGCTGGCTGAACTTTTCAAAAACAAGACCGTGCTGTGAGGCGATTATCCCCTTGCCGGTATCGGAAACGCTGACCAGAATTTTATTATTTATCTTTTTGGCACTGAGCGTTACCCCCCCCTGGTCGGTAAAGGTAACAGCATTTGCCAGCAGGTGGCTCAACAACTGGCTTATCCGATGCCTGTCTCCCTTGATTAACGGTAGGTCACCCTCAATTGCTACCACAAATTCGAGCCCCTTCACCTTTAACTTCGTGGAGTAATCCTTAGCAGTATTCTCAATAACCTCACTCAGGGAGAGCGGTTCCCATTTCCATTCAGCCGTACCCGCCTCCATCGCAGTAAGGTCAAGAATACTTTCTATCAACCCGGTCAACCTCTCGGACTCTGCGATGAGAAACTCAAGGTTCGCTTCCACCTGCCGGAGTATTTTTATATTTTTAGGGTTATCAAGAGAAAACTCCGGAATGAACTTCATGAGTTTTTTTCTGCTGACATCGGCGTATCCGACAATAGATGTCAGAGGGGTACGCAATTCATGCGAGACCGAGGAGAGAAATGTATTTTTGGCCTGATCCAGTTCTCTCAGTTTCTGATATGCCTGTTTCAGGGCTGCCGACTCCTCAACACTTTTCCCAAGATCTCTTACTTTGCGTTCAAGCGTCGCCTTTTCAATAGCACGCCTGATTGTCACAATGATCCTGCTTATCTGAGGCGGTTTCTCTACAAAATCGTATGCACCAAGCTTGATTGCTTCAACTGCAGTACTGATGTCACCAAAAGCGGTAACCATAATAACCGGAATCTCAGGATCATGTTTCCGAAGCTCCCTTAGCGTTTCAATGCCGTCCATACCCGGCATCTTGAGATCGAGGAGCACTGCATCAAAAACATTATTATGGAAAAGTTCAACCCCACTCAGTCCGTCACAGGCCGCAATGGCGGAAAAACCGCATTCAGCAAGTTTTTCTGTCAGGACAAAGCGCACCATTTCATCATCGTCAACCACCAGGATGTTCATATTTCCCCTCCTTTCCCAATTCCGCCATGACTTTTTCATACTCTTCAATAAAATCGGTGAAGCTGAGTCGTGCAGAATTCATATCACCTTGGATGGCACTACACTCTATCTCTCTCGCTCTGTCACTCATTCCAGATGCACCCAGCATTGCCGACGACCCCATGATAGTATGCGCAATCAACTCAGTTGAAGAATTGTCACCCGCATCGAGAAATCCCCTTAACTGATCTACCTGAGCGGGGACGTTTTTTTTGAAGATCGTCTTGATCCTCGCAAACATCTTTTCGTCCCCCTCCAGCCACTGGAGAGCCTTACTCCCGTCAATTTGCTCTTGATTTTTCATAACCCCAGGACGCTTCTAGCTTTCTGTAGAACTTCATCAGGGTTGAAAGGTTTTGTCATGTAGACATCGGCTCCAACCTCGACACCCTTCAACTTATCAAATTCCTGCCCTTTGGCCGTCAGCAACACAATATAGACGTTATTAATGGCAAGCTCCTTTTTAACCGCGTTACAGACATCAAAGCCATTCATTTTCGGCATCATCACGTCGAGAAAAACCAGCTCCGGCGCCTCTCGCCTGATAATATCGAGGGCAGTCTCTCCGTTATCGGCAGTAATCAGCTCTACCCCTTCATCCTCCAGCTCTTCAAGCACCTGCTCAAGAAGAAGGCGGATAAACGGTTCGTCATCTACAATCAGTATCTTAGGCATATTATTCTCCTTTTATCCTGTTTATCAACGGCATGAAATCAGAGTACAATTTTCCCTCGTGAGTTCGATGAAAAAAAGGCTTCCATCACATCGGAGGCAAAAAACGCATCCACAACCTCCGGATCAAACTGAGACCCGGAGTATTTTTTTAACTCCTCAAAAGCCACATCGAGAGTCAACCCAAGGCGGTATGGTCTGGTACTTGTCATTGCGTCAAAAGTATCGGCCACCGAAATAATACGTGCGGTGATATCGATGTTATTCCCTTTAAGTCCATCGGGATAGCCCTTCCCATCGAATTTTTCATGGTGGTGCTTTACCCCTGGAATCGTGGATTTGAGCTGTGATATACGGCTGATGATCTCTTCACCGTAGACCGGATGCATTTTTATCTGTGCAAACTCTTCATCCGTAAGGGCTGACTCTTTAAGAAGGACGTTATCCCTTATACCGATTTTGCCGATATCGTGAAGCACAGCACCAAGCTGAAGACGCGCCATATCTTCCTCCGGTAACCCAAGAGTCTTTCCGATGGCAAGGCTGTACTCCATGACTCTTTTTGTGTGGTTACCAGTATATGGATCCCGCTTTTCAATCGTTTCAGCAAGCGTGTAGATCGTCATGTAAAAGGCATCCTTCAACTGTTCATAGAGACTCGCATTTTCGATGGCAACCGCAGCAAGGGAAGCAAGGGTGGAAAAAAGTTTTAAATCTTCGGCCGTGTACGTCACCGGTTCGCAATTACCCAGCTTGATGATGCCTACTACCGTATCCTTTGCCTTGAGCGGAGCACAGATGAGTGACCTTATCGAGACCGCTCCCTCGACAAATCTGGGGTCTGAGTGTACATCGTTCACAATCTCGGCGCGACCTGATGCCCATACACTGCCCGCTATCCCCACTCCTCGAGTAACGGTAGGTGGAGCATCTTCTCCATGACCATACTCACCGAGCAGCTCCATGGTATCGGTTTCCCTGTTGAACAGCAGCACCGATATACTGGTCAGCCTGATAACTTTTCTGGCCTCTTCGATAACAAGGCGGGCGATCTCTTTTGTATCGAGGCAGGACGACACCTTCTCCACAACATCGTACAAAAGCGTTATCTCTTTGTACTTATACAGCGTCTCGCTGACAAGCGCACGCTTTTGAGCCTCCGTCTCCGCGATACCGGTGAGTATTGAGGCAATAACTGCGACTTTTTCTGTGCCGATCACCCAGCCGATTACTTCACCATCGGATGTCACCGGATAACGGTTCAGCTCCTCGGCCCCATCTGTAGCCATAAGAACTCTGCCCACCTCGTCTTCTATAATGATAGACACTTCCAGATCGCTGACCAGTCGGTGAATTATTGGCATAAGTGCGCGTTTTTTGATCAATTTGCTGAGAGAGTCCGGTATCATAACGTTATCCTATGAATTTAGTTACCTTATTTTTATGCCTTTTGCTGTATCGGCACGGTAAAAAAGAACGTACTCCCCTCACCGGGAGTAGACTCTACCCATATCGTACCGCCGTGATACTGTATGATCTTCTGGCATATAGACAAGCCGAGTCCAGTTCCCTTAGGCTTGTCGGTAAGTGTGTCTCCGATCTGTCTGAATCTATCAAAAATAGTTGCATGGTCCTCCGGCGAGATACCACATCCGGAATCCTCTACGCTGAAACGGACAAATTCCTCCTGCTGGCAGACCCGTAAAACAATCCGCCCGTGATCGGTAAATTTCACAGCATTTCCCAGCAAATTACTCAGCACATGGAAAAGGCGGGTTTCATCGCCCGATACTTCAGGAAGAGCTGGTTCGACTTCAACCAGCAACTCCAGCCCTTTCTGACCTAATTGCGGCATAAAGGCAGCCGCGGCCTGCTTTAGTAATTGCTCTGGAACAATATCTGTAAAGTTCCAGTCCACTTTGCCTGAGTCCAGCGTGGCGCAGTAGAGTATGTCATTGATAATTTCCGAAAGCCGCTCTCCCTCATTTACTATGATGTCCAGATTATCCCTGACCTGTGACATGGCTCTGATTGTTTTTTCATCTTCTTCTACCCTGGGAAAAACGGCACTCTCCAGTTTTTTCTTAACCTGCTTGACAAAACCGGAAACCGAGGTTATCGGGGTGCGCAGTTCATGTGAAACGGAAGTAAGGAAGTCGGACTTTATCTGATCAAGCTCTTTAAGCTCCATATTTGCTTTTTCAAGGGCGGCGGTGCGCTCTGCGACTTTGATGTCAAGGTGCAGTATGTTTCCCTGCAAACGTTCCACCATGCTGTCAAGAGCAGTTGCCACCGTACCAATCTCATCATCCCTCCTTACCCCGCAGCGTGCATCAAGATTGCCTTCCATAACCTTGAGTGCGGTATCACGCATCTGTAGCATCGGAAATGTAAGTCTCTTTACAAAAACGTAGATCAGCACAACGGAAAGCAACAGGGTACCGACAAATATCGAGAGGACTATGTTACGCACGGTACGTGCGCTTTCGCCTAGTTCATCAACATATATCGAAGAGCAAATATACCAGTCGAACTCGTTAAAGTTGCGAACCCAAGAGATTTTTTTGTAAACAAAATTGCCTGGCTCTGAGGGCTTGTCCCACAGATAGTTCAGAGCTTGCCCCTTATCTGCTATCTCCATTAGCATGGGCAGAAGCGGCTTGTTCGTATCCTTATCGAGCAGATGACTGGCGTTGGTCTGCTCGATACTGGCATTAGGGTGAATCTGCATAACGTACTGCCCGTCGAAGATGAAGACATAACCGGTCTTTGCGATTCTGGTCTCCTTCAAACGATCACGTAATGCATCAATGGCAAAATTCTTTTTTGTCTGAACCATGGCTTCAATGTCGTCCAGATACACGCCGGTACCGATGACAATATTAAATTCCGGTATATGCCTGAAATATGTTATTTTTTCTACCGGCTGTTCTTCACCGAGACGACGCCACCAGTAGTAGTAGTAGCCGTCGCCCTCACCTTTAAGAGCCATTTCGACCATCGGTGGTACAATCAGATTACCCTTGGAATCTTTGACTTGCGAAAAGTCAGCTCCGTTCAGCATCGGGTCTGGATGAGAAATGAGCCTGGAGTGGTAATCTGACGCCCAGATGTAATCGTTTCGACCATACTTGACGCGCCGCAATTCATTCAGCAAGGTGAGACGAGCCCGATCCCTTGTTACTTTACCTGTGCGAACATCATTCAACAAATCCCGGATACGGGCATCGGCCACAAAAAGAATATTGCGGAGCTGTTCCTTCCGTTCCAGGGTAATTGATTGCCGATAATTTTGAAGCTCATGATGAATCTGTTCCACCATGCTATGCACGTTGTTCAAAATTGTAAGAGCACTGTTTTTCTCGATTTTTTCAACGGTGAACTGGATGTAGGGGACGGAGAGCAGATACATGACCATGAACAACAAGACGATCGCCAATGTTGAGGAAACAAAGATCTTATTGAATAATCTTGAAGTAAACATGTAGGCAGTACCTGTAAGTTAACTGTTTTGCTTATATAGCAAATAACATGAATACTAATCTATAACAATATTCAGTTTTGGGGAGCTCCATGGAATTACAAGCAAACAATCTTTTTAGCGAAATACCTTCGACACTTCAGGGAGAATTTTTTCAGACTCTGGCAGAATCTGGTTCTGTGAGGATTGAGCGGATCGTATCTGACGGACACGCATCGCCACCAGGAGAATGGTATGATCAAAATCGGGATGAATGGGTGATGCTGGTTTCCGGAGAGGCAACACTGCGGTTTGAGAGCAATGCCGATCTTGTAACTATGTTACCAGGTGATCATGTCATGATTCCCGCCGGATGTCGTCACCGGGTGGAGCGAACTGACATGACACAAAAAACGGTCTGGCTGGCGGTTTATTTCAAGTAGTTTACTTACTTCGGCCTGGCCGGGTCGGCAGATCCAACCCGTCCAATCAACCGCAACAAACCATCTAGAATAGTCAGCGGACTGGGAGGACAACCGGGAATATAAAGATCCACCGGTACAAGACCATCAGCGCCGTTATGAACTTCAGCATGATCTTTGAACGGTCCGCCGTTTATCGCGCAGGCACCGGCAACGATAACCAGTTTTGGTTCCGGAATGGCCGTATATGTATCGAGAAGTGCCAGTCGCATGTTTTCGCTGACTGGACCTGTCACAAACATAGCGTCAGCGTGACGTGGACTGGCGACAAACTGGATGCCGAAACGCCCCATATCCCAACCGATGGTTGAAAGCACATTGGTGTCCGCCTCACAGGCGTTGCAACCACCGGCGCTTACCTCCCGCAATTTGAGAGAACGACCGAACAGACGCAGCAGTTTACCTTCCAGCGCCCCTCCCGGCTGATACGGCTCTCCGGCAGTAACCGTTAAACCGGTACGGCTACGGCTTGAAAGACGCGCGTCATTTGAAAATGTGAGCGCATCCTGAGGACACGCGACTGCACAGTCAGCGCAGAATATGCATTTCCCCATATCAAGCGTCAAAGAGCCTGAAGCGGAAATGGCTAGATATGGACAGGCGTCGGCGCAGGCACGACATCCGTCAGCACAGCGAGAGACATCCAGCAGCGGCAGGCCCCGAAACCGGGGCGGCAGCGGCTGTGGAGCATCGGGATACTTCATGGTGCGATGACCCTGGCGAAAACGGGCAACAATGGATTTTAGCATACAGGCTCCTGCGAAATAATCTTTTCCACTTCTATTTGACCGGCCAGCCGGCCTCGAAACCGGCTGGATAGAAATTCTCTTTTGTCCGGTTATAGTAACCGAACTGCAGCTTTGGGAACTCTTTCTTAAGCCGCTGCAGCATCAGGTACATGCCGATGCCCTTCCCCTGCACACCCATCTCGCGGTTATAATAGTCAGGATCAATTGAGATGTTGCGCATCTGAATCATGTCGATGTCTGTATCGGCGACAAATTTCAGCAGCGCTTCGACCTCCTCCGGGGTATCTGATACTCCGGGGGAAACTAGGTAGTTGATCATGGTGAAGCGGTCTGCATACTTTGAAGTTTTTACAGACTTGACGACATCGGTAAAGCTGTACCCCTTTGGCCGATAGTAGCGGTTGTAAGTCTCTTCGCGTAGTGAGTTCATCGAAAAGCGGAACGAATCCATCCCCGCATCGCAGAGCAGTTGCACTCGCTCAGGAATCGAACCGTTTGAATTGAAATTGACCGTACCGTGTCTGGTGGATTTCTTCATGCGCCTGGTCGCTTCAGCAATGGTGTCAGCCTGCAGAATCGGATCGCCTTCACACCCTTGACCGTAGGATACAATGGCTTGCTCGGCCTGTTCCAGGTGAGGGATGGCGAGTTCGCACAACTCTTCAGGAGACGGGACAAAGCCGATCCGGTCGTGATTGGCAGGGCAACATTCCGACGCCTGAAGACTGATGCAGCCAAGGCATGCTGAGTTGCAGACCGGCGAGGTCGGTAGTGGTGCTTCCCAGCGACGATAGAAGAGGTTCTTGGCGGCAAAGCAGTGATAATCGAGGGCACAGCGCGACAACTGTTCCAGCAGGCGGTTGTCAGGCATCTCCCCCAACATCTTTCTTACCAGGGGATCGAGGGTTCTGTCGTCATAGTTGACCGGATTCCAGTTGCTGTTGCTGTCGACCTTGGTTGCCGCGACCACGAAACAGTCCCGATCCTCATCCCATCCGACAGCGGTATATGACCAGAGCGGCAGAAGTTGACTCTTCTTTGAGTAATCGCACGCAGGCAAAAGGGTGCGCAGATAGCCGGGAGCCATGAAGGCGGAGACCGCCTGGATCCTCTGACTTCGTTTTCCTTCGCGTACGGTATCAACAGTGATGAAGGCTTTTTTACGGGCATCCCACGCGACCGGCGGCATGGACGGCATGGTGAAGAGTTTGCTGTCTTCGGGTAGCGGTATCAGTTCAACATCCTCCGGCAGGGTCGGCAGAGTGCCGTTCATCCCGGCCATGCAGAGTTCCGGGTGATCGAAGATATTGCCCTTATGATCGGCGTACAGCATTTTTGGCAGGCGTCGCGACACGGCGGTGCTCCAGATTTTTTTATGGAATGAAGACGTGACAGACTACCGCGATAATTTTTTCTGTCAAGCGGGAATGTTTTGTGGTTTTCCTTGGCAGATCCGCGCGACAGTCTGTGACGAGCAGATTTTTCACTAGCATTTTTGTTGTCGGCAATTGATGCAAAAATGCAACAATACGTTTTCAAGCTATTTTCTCTATGATACAATCAAATTTTGGACTGACGAAAGGAATTATCTATTAATGACTAAAAGGGTTTCGCCGGAAGAGCGGAAAAAAAGATTGCGCGAAGCGGTCATAATCGCACTTGCGGTTATAATGATTATTATTCTTACCAAGGTTGAAGTCAACCTGACCCAGTTAAGCAGCGGTGCTAAACTTGGGAACAACATTGCCATCTTTTCGGTCATTAACGTTGTCATTCTGCTGGTTATTCTACTCGTGTATCTGGTCAGTCGCAATGTCGTAAAGCTGTTTTTGGAAAGCCGTGCGAACCCTCTTGCAAAAAAACTGCGTACAAAACTTGTCCTCTCATTTGTCGCCCTTTCTCTGGTTCCGACACTCCTCCTCTTTTTTGCCGCCGCAGGTTTTATAAACAACACCGTCCATAACTGGTTCAACACTCAGGTTGAATCGTCACTCAGCGAATCCCTTGAAGTAGCGCAGACCTATTACAAAAGTTCAGCTACAAACTCGCTCTATTACGGGAGACAGATCAGCGCCTTTATCAAAGATAGAAAACTGCTGAACGAAGCAAACCTGCCGCAGCTCAAGCGGCTGATTCACGAAAAGCAGAGAGAATATAATCTTGGAATTGTTGAAGTATATTCCGCCCAGCACGAGGAGTTGGTCAGGGCTTTAAATCCGGCGGTCCCCAAGGGAGAATTCACCAATCCCTCTTCAGAAGATATCAGGCGGGGTTTGGCGGGTGAAGAGCTGACCAGAGTAAATCAGGCCGGTAAGGCTGATTTAATCAGGGGGATTGTGCCGATACGTTCAACCTGGAACGAGTCCGACATCGTTGGTGTTGTTGTCGTCAATTATTACGTCCCATATTCGCTTGTGAGCAAAATGAAGGAGATTACCGCGTCGTACCATGAATTCAGGCAACTCCAGATTTTGAAAAATCCGATTAAGACCGGCTATATTCTCACGCTGTTTCTGATCGCCATGGTGATTATTTTCTTTGCGTACTGGATGGGAGTCTATCTGGCGAATAGCATGACCAGGCCGATTCAGGATCTGGTTGATGCAACTCATGCGGTAGCAGATGGCAATCTCGATGTCCGGATTGAATCATACTCCTCAGACGAAATCGGTATGCTGGTGCAATCATTCAACCGTATGACCGATGATCTTCGCACAAAACAGCATGCACTCAATGTCTCCAATCAGGAACTTCTCCGCAGCAATCAGGAGATAGAGCGCCGCCAGCAGTATATGGCGATTGTATTACGCAACATAGCGGCAGGAGTTATTTCGATTGACAATGAGGGAGTAGTTCGCACACTAAATACCTCTGCCGAACGCCTGCTCGGTTTAAGTGCAGCAAAAGTTCTGGGTAAAAATTATCGTGATGTAATCATGGATAAACACCTGGAAATTGCCACGGAATCCATTAAAGAGCTTATGCAGTCAAAGCATGGGGCGATCAGCAAGCAGGTCTTTCTCGATATGCGTGGTTCCCGCATGGCTTTACAGCTTCATCTGACTCTGCTGTGCGCCGGAAATGGAGAAGTGCTGGGTGTCGTTGCCGTACTGGATGACCTGACTCAGATGATGCGGGCGCAAAGGATGGCTGCCTGGCGTGAGGTTGCACGCAGAATTGCCCATGAAATCAAGAACCCGTTGACTCCGATTCAACTTTCTGCCCAGCGCCTGAGAAAGCGCTACCTTGAGCGTTTTAGTGATGACGAGAAAGTGTTTGATGAATGTACCAAGATGATTATCAAATCGGTTGAAGAGCTGAAAAACCTGGTTAACGAGTTTTCAAATTTTGCCCGAATGCCCGCCATTCAGCCTGAACCAAACGATATTAACGCGTTGCTTAGAGAAACGTTAACCCTTTACCAGGAAGCACACCTCGGTGTGACATTCGCCGTTTCAATGGATGCCAGAATGCCTCTGTTGATGATTGATCGTGATCAGATCAAACGGGTGCTGATCAATATTTTTGCAAACGCCGTTGCCGCCATGAACGGGCGTGGTTCTATTGTTGTCTCGACCTACTTTGATGATGTGTTGAAAATGGCGGTTGTCACCGTAGCAGATGATGGGCCGGGTATTCCTCCAGAAGACAAGCCTCGGCTGTTTGAACCCTATTTTTCAACAAAGAAGGGGGGCACCGGCCTTGGATTGGCGATAGTGAGCAGCGTTGTCAATGACCATGGTGGTTTTGTGCGCATTCGTGACAATCTGCCTCACGGTGCGATTTTTGTTGTTGAGTTGCCTGCCGGATAAATAATAAGGAGTAACCATGAACCGCACAATTTTGATAATAGACGATGAAAAGGATATCAGATCTGCTCTGACCGGAATTCTTGAGGACGAAGGATATCAAGTCCTCTCTGCGGCAAGCGGGCTGGAGGGGATCGAATGCGTCCGCCAGGAGCTTCCCGACCTGATTCTGCTGGATATCTGGATGCCGGGAATGGATGGTCTGGAAACACTGGGAAAGCTGAAAGTTCAGTTTCCGCTGACGACGGTTATAATGATTTCGGGTCATGGCACCATTGAAACTGCAGTTCGTGCCACTAAACTCGGAGCTTTTGATTTTATAGAAAAACCCCTTTCCCTTGAAAAAGTGCTGATCAGTGTGGCCAACGCGCTACAGTTGCAGGAACTGAAAGTGGAAAATGCCGAACTCAAGCGTTCGGCATCAAATTATTCTGAATTTATCGGTGAAGCCCCTGTCATTTCCGCTCTGCGTGAGCAGATCGTCCGTGTTGCACCGACATCTGTTGCCGTGTTGATCAGCGGTGAAAAGGGCTCCGGAAAAGAGTTTATTGCGTACTCTGTTCACTGCAGCAGTCCCCGGAAAGAGCGGCCATTTATTTCCATTCCATGTTCCGGTATTCCGGAAGAGCTGATTGAGAGCGAACTGTTTGGACATGAGAAGGGGGCTTTTATAGGTGCTATATCACATAAAAAGGGGCGTTTTGATCAGGCGGACGGCGGCACACTTTTTCTGGATGAAATTGCTGAACTTTCCTTAAACACGCAGATGAAAATACTTGGTTTTCTTCAGGACGGTTACTTTGAGCGGGTAGGGGGGAGTCGCAAGATTCTGGCCGATGTCAGAATTATTGCAGCGACAACAAAAGTACTTGAGCAGGCTCTGGAGAGTGGCGTGTTCAGTAAGGATCTTTTTTATCAGCTTGGTACCTTTCCGTTAAGAGCTCCGGCGCTGCGGGAGCGATTAGAGGATATTGGCCTCCTCGTACAAAATTATGTAGCGCAGTTCTTTCGAAGGGAGGGTGGTGAAGCGAAAGCTTTTCTGCCGGAGGCTGTCGACAAGCTGCGGCAATACTCATGGCCCGGCAATCTCAAAGAGTTAAAAAACGTTGTCGAGCGGATTCTTATAGTTACGCCGGGCCGGGTAATCTCAGCAGATGATGTTCCGAATCTGTCGGGCGACCCATCAGTTGGGAATTCGCACCACCTGGCACCTGAGGGCTCTCACAACCGGTCGGCTATACGGGAAGCACGAGAGGATTTTGAGCGGGAATTCATAATACAGAAACTTGAAGAAAATGATTGGAATATTTCCCGTACCGCTGAATTGATTGAACTTGAACGGAGCAATCTGCACCGTAAAATAAAAAGTTATGGAATCGACGTACGGAGATAAATGAAGATGCTCCACTTTTTTAAAAACCGCCAGGTTCGTTTGATGTCGGCAGTCGCTCTTATAGTGGCACTCTGCGCCGTAGTTGCACTATATTCTGTAAAAAATATGCGCCATACAACGAGTGACGCTTCAACTCTCAAGCTGTTGCGGGAAGCTTATTCGACAATTCTTGAAAAATATGTTGAGGCGCCTGATTCTAAGAAATTGGTTCTTAAAATGGTTGACGGCATGCTTGCGTCACTTGATCCACATAGCGCCTATCTACCTCCTGAGCCGTATCGTGAAATGGAGGTACAGATCTCAGGCTCCTTTGGCGGGGTCGGTATCGAGATCGGCACCAAGGAGGGGAAGCTGACGGTTATAGCCCCGATTGATGATACGCCGGCGTTTCGCGCAGGCATTTTGGCCAACGATCAGATTGCGAAAATCGATGGAATTTCAACTCACGGGATGAATATCTCTGCTGCGGTGAAAAAAATGCGCGGCACAAAAGGGACGCCGGTAACGCTGACAATAATCAGGGGAGAAACGGCAATACCGCTGGTTTTTAAAATTATTCGCGACATTATTAAAATTAAAAGCATAAAGCCCAGGTTACTCGATTCAGGGTATGGACTTATCAGAATTTCACAGTTTCAGGAGCGCACCGGGGGCGAATTCAAAGAGGCATTGAAAGAGCTTCATGCAAAATCGGGCGGAACTATGAAAGGACTGATTATTGATCTCCGTTATAATCCGGGAGGCCTGATAAACTCCTGCGTTGAAGTCGTCAACTGTTTTATCGGTGATGATATTAAAAACTGTGCCATTGTCAGCACCAGGGGGCGAACCGCTGAGTCAAATCATCTCTACAATGCAACGCTGGGTACCAAGGAACCCCGCTATCCTATTATTGTACTTATAAACGGCGGCAGTGCCAGTGCCTCCGAGATCGTCGCTGGTGCCCTTCAGGATCACAAGCGGGCAATTATCATGGGGACACCGAGTTTCGGTAAAGGTTCGGTACAATCTATCTTCCCGATGAAGGGGAGTGCCGCTCTCAAGCTTACAACGGCGCGCTATTATACCCCTAGCGGTCGTTCAATTCAGGCCAAAGGTATTGTTCCGGATGTTGATGTGCCAAATATCGTACCGCTGCCACAAAAAGAGCAGACGACCATACTCAAGGAAAAGGATCTGGAGAAAAGCCTGGCTTCAGAAGGTAAACCGGATACTCCGGCAATGAAGCCGCCTTCTTCGCCTCATGGGAGCGACGACAGAGATAGTGACCTGAAGAAAGATTATCAGTTACGTCGGGCGCTTGAATTATTGCAGTCAATCAGTCTGTTAAAGGAAAAGGGCTTTTAGCCAAGGAGGAAGTCATGCCGGAAAATTTATTGATACCATCGGTGGATCTGAGAATTGATGCTTGCTCGGTGATTGCGCTATGAAAAAATGGAAATGTGAAGTCTGCGGCTATATTCACAGCGGTGAGACCCCTCCGCTTTCTTGCCCGATCTGCGGTGTTGAGCAGGAGTGCTTCAGCGCTCTTGAAATCAGTATTGAAACGAAAGAGCCGGTTACGACAGATGCCTGGCATTGCCCTGTCTGCAGCTATCTGCACCATGCGCCTGCTCCTCCCGATACCTGCCCGCTCTGCAGCGCCACCGGGAGTATGTTCACTCCACGCCATAAGGATGACGCGCCGGTTGGATCGTCTGATGATATACAGCAGATTGTCATACTTGGTGGCGGTATAGCCGGATTTACCGCAGCGACAGAGGCGCGTCGCCAGTCGCCGCATGCCACGATCGTACTGGTGTCACGTGAGCAGTCGCTCCCCTATTACCGCCTTAATCTGACCCGGTTTCTGGCCGGTGACATAGCGGAAAGCACACTGCAGATAGAATCAGCGGAGTGGTATGAAAAACATGCCGTTGAATACATCCACGCCGAGGCAACATTGATCGACCGGGAACAGAAACAGGTTCACCTTCGCGATGGACGCCAGCTTGGCTACGATCGTCTTCTGCTGACCAATGGCGCTCATCCATTTATACCGCCGTTTCCGGGTGCTACTCGTGACGGCGTAACCGTGCTACGTACGCTGGAAGACGCACGTGCCATCTTGCTTCGCCTGCGCCCCGGAATGCACCTCGTCTGCATAGGAGGTGGCCTGCTGGGACTTGAAACTGCGGGGGCGCTGGCTCGTCAGGGTGCGGTCGTCACCATTGTGGAAGGGTTTTCTTCGCTGCTGCCGCGTCAGTTACCACCACGGGCAGGGAGCATGCTGCGGCAGCGCCTTGAAGCCGAGGGGATGACGGTGCTGTGTGGCGAGACGGTCAAGGAGTTGGTCGGTGATGAAAGCGTACAGGGTGTTCTGCTGGAGAGTGGACGACTGCTGCCGGCCACTCTGGTTGTTGTGGCGGTCGGTGTCAGACCGAACAGCTATCTGGCCAGGCAGGCGGGACTGACTGTAAATCGCGGTATCGTTGTTGATGACCGGTTGGTCAGTTCAGATCCGTCAATTCTGGCGGCAGGAGATGTAGCCGAACATCGTGGTATCCTCTACGGTATCTGGCCTGCAGGATATGCTCAGGGTGCTGTCGCCGGGTGCAATGCCGGAGGGGGCAAAGCCGTCTTTGGGGCGCTTGCCGCGTCAACAAGGATCAAGGTGCTTGATATCGACCTGTTCAGTTGCGGCCAGATACACCCGGAAGATGCCAGCACTACGGTGTACGAGTCAGAGAATGATGGCGTCTACCGTGCCATCTTCTGCTGTGACGGTCAATTGACCGGTGCAGTGCTGTATGGAGACACCTCAGGTGCCGGTCGCCTGAAGGAAATAGTCGAAAGCGGCCGGCAGATTTCAGAGTTTCCTGAGCTTGCAGAGATGTTTCCACAGTTACAACAAGGGCATGCAAGTTCCGCTTTTTTCGGCAGTGCTTAAGCACAATAGTCCTATAAAAAAGCAGTTTCACGCAACGGCGCAACGAATGAAATCATGGACTTAAGTCATTATTCAGTTTCACCCGGTTGGTTAATCACTATTTCGTTATAAGTCTTTGTTTTTCGTCGCGTTCGTTGCGGCGTTGCGTGATCAAATGCCGTATTATGGGCAAAAAAACCCCAAGGCCGGATGCCGAGGGGGCTTGTGGGGAACTTCTTATGTTTACCTTGAGACTACAAACCGAGGAATGAGTTGATTACCTTCTGCACCTCAGCTATAGAGACACTGCCGCTGCTGTCAACATCCATGCAGGCCTCCACCGTTTTCAACCCCAAGAACATATTAATAGCTGATTGTACTTCGGCGATGGTAACCGTACCGTTGGCATCACAATCACCTGCATTTTGCACGGTAAAACTGGCCGTTACAGTGCAATTACCACTCCACTCTGTTCGGTCTTAAATCTGTTGCTGCCTGTTCCATGGAATTTAGTGGGAAGTCTGAAAATCAGCCGGAAGTCAACGTACTTGTCAACTTTGGTATAAAGCCAAAATCCGAAGACTTCAACCATCATCCTTTCGACGGCACTCCTACTGATACTGCTATTTGGGCAGCTCGTGCTTTGTTACTTCAACGACCAGAGTCTTGAAAGATAATGTTGATTCTGACCGATGGCGGTCCTGATAACGATCAAGCAACTCAGGCGGCCACCAAGAGGACGATGAAAGATGGAATCGAGATCGCTGCCATAGGTATCGTTGACAATAATGTCCAGAAATACTGGGATACGGTTACCACTCGAACCGCTCCACAAGGATCATATCCTCGAATATATGCAGCATGCGCTGGAACAGGCAGGAGGAAAGCATCTCATGACGGAGTCTCTCATGGAAACGCTTGCCGAGCACTGCTGCGGAAACTTGAGGCTGCTCAACCAGATGGCTGCAGAACTCCTTGCCGTGGCAGCTGAAAAACAATTGCCCAGAATTGATGAGGGTCTCTACCTCGAAACGTTTTCACGGCAGCCGCAAACAAGAAAACAGGCCAGAAAAGGATGATCGTAAGACGTTAGAAACATTATGACCAATTCACACAAAAAGGAGAAAACAATGAACCTAAA
>CAIMXI010000044.1 GCA_903845365.1 uncultured Geobacteraceae bacterium
CAATTCACTTACATCAAATGCTATTCGGTTTTCAAAGACCAGAGATACAGCAGAAAACTCTCAAGGCTGCAAACAGACGGACAACATACTCAAATCAATTCTCACTGTCAATAACTATTTTCAAAATAGATAATCTTTTTTTGAAGATTAAATGATAGCTCTGCAAAAATAGAAAGAACTTACTCCACCGTGACACTCTTGGCGAGATTCCTCGGCTGATCGACATCGGTTCCCTTCAATACTGCAATGTGGTACGCCAGAAGCTGCAGCGGCACCGACAGCAGTAACGGATCAAGATCTTCATCAAGATGCGGAATTTCGATGGTTGTCTCGACTCGCGCATGCATCTCTTCCTCACCGGCAGAACAGATGGCAATCACCCGACCGCTCCGTGCGATAACCTCCTCCATATTGGAGAGAGTTTTTTCGTAAGTACTCCCTTTGGGCAGCAGGACAACGACCGGCACATCCTCATCAATCAGAGCGATTGGTCCGTGTTTCATCTCTCCAGCCGGGTACCCTTCCGCGTGGATATATGAAATTTCCTTGAGTTTGAGCGCACCTTCGAGGGCGATAGGAAAGTTTTTACCTCGGCCGAGATAAAGAAAATCACGGGCGTTCATATATTTTTTTGCCACTTTTTCAGTATATTCGTTCAACATCAGCGCCTCTTCCAGCAATGCCGGCACTTTTTTAAGTGCCGCGATCATTTGCTGACCGTGGGCAACATCAATCGTGCAGTTAGCGCGCCCTAGCCTGATCGTAAACAGATACAGGGCGGTCAACTGGGTAACAAACGCCTTGGTGGAAGCAACACCGATCTCTGGACCGGCATGGGTATAAATTACCCCGGATGACTCCCGGGCAATGGAAGAATCAACAACGTTGCAGATAGCTATGTTCAAGGCACCGCGTGATTTTGCTTCGCGAAGAGCCGCCAAAGTATCCGCCGTTTCGCCCGATTGCGAGATGACTATCGCCAACGTATTTTCATTGACAACCGGATTGCGATAGCGAAATTCTGATGCTATGTCGACCTCCACCGGAATACGGCATAGCCCCTCTATATAGAACTTGCCGACCAGAGCGGCATGCCAGGAGGTACCGCAGGCGATGATGATAATACGCTTTATTGCCGCCAGTTGACGATCACTGAACTGCAGATCTTCAAGGTAGACGTCACCCTCTCCTTCCAGCAGTCGACCGGCGATTGTGTCGCGTACCGCACGCGGCTGCTCATGAATTTCCTTCAGCATGAAATGCCGGTAGCCCCCTTTTTCCGCCATCATGGGTGACCAGTCGATGTGGCGTGCCTTTTTTTCCAGCGCGGCACCCGCAATTGTCGAAAAACGAGCGGTCCCATCCCGGAACACAACCAGCTCGCCATCCTCCATGAACACCATGTCGCGGGTATAAGCCAAAATGGGTGGAATGTCAGATGCGACGAAGAACTCCTCCTGACCGAGACCTACAACCATCGGAGAACCGAGCTTTGCGGCGATTAAGCAGTCAGGCTCCTTTTCATTGAGGATGCAAACTGCAAACGCCCCACGCAATTGAGCCAATGACGTTCTGACGGCCTTTTCAAAAATAGGCTCCGAGTTGAATGCTTCTTCTATAAGATGAGCAATAACCTCCGTGTCTGTTTCACTCTTAAATGTATGCCCCGCCTTCTTCAGAAGTTCTTTTAACTGTAGGTAATTTTCTATGATGCCGTTATGTACGACGATAACAGGCCCGGCTTTGTGCGGATGGGCATTAATTTCCGAAGGTCTGCCATGCGTTGCCCAGCGGGTATGACCGATACCAACTGTTCCCGACAGAGGCTCCTCCCTAATGATATTTTCAAGATTAACCAGCTTCCCCTCACTTCTACGCGTAGCTGACTCGTTATCTGATAGCGTGGCAATTCCGGCTGAATCATAGCCTCGATATTCAAGCTTTTTAAGGCCTTCCAGAATAATTGCGGTTGCCTGCTGCCCGCCAATGTATCCAACAATACCGCACATATACATCTCCTCAAAAACTGAAGTTTAAAAACGTGACCCGAGACATGTAGTACCATAATTCGGGGATTAACCGCACTTTTTTTTCTGTCGGTAGCAATACTCTCCTGTTCAGCCACATCTCCCTGCACCTGAAAATGTTTGAATTCCTGAATTGATATGCTATTTTGCAGCAACAGGAGAGCAAAAACGGCAGCGCTCCCACCAATAGATAATCAGGAAGGCTTTAAGTAATCATGGACAAAAAAATACCTTCTCGTGCTGCAAACAACAGCATTTGGTCAACATTCCTCCTGTTTACGGTGACTCTAACCGTTGTTGCTCTTCTTGGAATTTCCGGCTATGTGTTTTATCTGATGGCTAAACTTCCCCGGGTTGATCGACTGACCGATTATAAACCACCTATTGTTTCGCAGGTTTTTGGTGATGATGGTACCCTGGTTGGAGAATTTTACCTGGAACGCCGAATCGTCGTACCGGTAAACAAGATGCCGCGCAAATTGATTCAGGCTTTTGTTTCGGCAGAAGATTCCAATTTTTATTTCCATAAAGGAATTGATTATCTTGGCATTATACGGGCCGCCTTTAAAAACATAATTTCCATGAGTAAAAAAGAGGGCGCTTCCACAATCACCCAGCAGGTGGCAAAATCAATGCTGCTGTCACCGGAGAAAAAGTTTTCACGTAAAATAAAGGAGGCAATCCTTGCCAAAAGAATGGAAGAACGGCTCTCTAAAGACGAAATTCTCTATCTCTACCTGAACCAGATTTATCTCGGTAGCGGCTCATATGGTGTCCAGGCGGCAGCCGAAAACTATTTTGGCAAGAATGTCGAGCAACTCAACCTGGCGGAAATTGCCATGCTTGCTGGCCTGCCGAAGGCTCCCAACACCTATTCTCCTATCAAGCATCTTGATAAAGCCCGAGAACGCCAGAGATATGTCCTCGAGCGCATGGCCATAGAGGGCTACATAACGCCGGTTGAGGCTGAGCACGCCAGAAACACTCCCATTGTTCTGCAGCCGATGAAAAAAGTTAATAATGAGGAATCAGCGTATTTTCTTGAGTTCTTGAGAATCCAACTGGATAAGAAATACGGAGAGGATCAGCTTTACAAAGGCGGCTTGAAGATCTACACCACCATGAATGCCGCCATGCAGCGGGCGGCGTATGACTCTCTCCGCAAGGGGCTAAAAGAGGTGGACAAACGCCAGGGTTTCCGCGGACCAACAAAATACCTTGGCGAGTCGGAAGTAGAGGGTTTCTGTAGTAAAGTGGAGGATACCGTTGAATCCGCCACACTTAAAACCGGTGAAACCTATCAAGGCGTTGTGGTCGGATTCAACCCCGGGAGGGGGGATGCACTGGTGAGAGTAGGAGGGCGCAACGGGATTCTAGCCCGCAAAGACATGGCCTGGGCAGGCAAAATCAGCATGATAAACCAGTACGGTAAGCCAGAAAAGGGGCAAAAGGGGTTGACTCTCGGGTCGGTAATTGAGGTATCGGTTGTTTTTCCTGAAACAGACAAGGAAGGCGCCCAGTTTGCCCTTGACCAGACACCGGAAGTACAGGCAGCTCTGGTAGCCATTGATCCAAGCAGCGGCGCTGTAAAAGCCATGGTCGGTGGGTACGACTTCAAAAAAAGTCAATTCAACCGTTCCATTCAGGCCAAACGCAACGCCGGTTCGGCGTTCAAGCCGATAATCTATGCGGCTGCTCTTGACAAAGGCTTGACACCGGCAACGATTATCGAGGATGCACCGGTCGAATACCCGGATGGTGCCGGCGGTCTCTGGAAACCCCAAAACTATGACCATGAATTCCGCGGCCCGGTGACCATGCGTGAGGCGCTCACCTATTCCATAAACATTGTCAGCGTAAAAATAATGGAACAGATCGGCGCTCCATACGCAGCAGAATACGCGAAAAAACTTGGCTTCACATCACCAATTCCGGCCAACCTGGCCCTAGCACTCGGTGCGGCTTCAGTTTCACCCTTTGAAATGACATCCGCGTATGCTGTATTTGCTAACAAAGGGGTATTGACGCCGCAATATTACATAACTCGAGTAACCGACACCGATGGTACGACTCTTGAGACAACGCCCCCCCCTGTGCCTGTTCCGGTAATTTCTCCCGAGACCGCATATGTTATAACGAATCTCATGCAGAGCGTTGTCTCAAGCGGTACCGGCCATCGTGCATCCATCATCGGTAGACCGGTGGCTGGAAAGACCGGCACAACCAACGGTGCAAAGGATGCCTGGTTTGTCGGCTATATTCCGCAATTAGTAACTGGAGTGTGGGTTGGTTACGACCAGGAGCGTTCCTTGGGCGCGGGTGGGAGCGGTGGCCAGGCTGCAGCACCTATCTGGGGCGACTTCATGCAGAAAGCAATTTTGTCTCTGCCTGTAGAAGATTTTACGGCACCGGAAAATATTTCGTTTGTCCTGATAAACCCTCGCAGCGGCAATCTTGCGAAAGAGGGTTCAACCGGAGCGGTAATGGAATGTTTTATCAAGGGGACGGAACCAACATCGTATGATTGAGCCTTATAACGAAATATCTTCGGCAACACCACGTTTTTGCTGCAGTACAGATTTAAATTTTCCCCAGTCCACCAGCTTGGAAAGCTTCTGCTTCTCCACCAATTGGCGGGCTTCTTCGACAAGGTCGGCACTTTTTTTATAGACATCATTATGTACCTCCAAAAAAACCCGTCTATTATCAGTCACCGCCAGCTTGACCGGCTTATACACAATCTCACCCCTGGTGTTCAGCTTTATCAGCGGATATAATTCTTCCATCTGATCGGGAGAAATTCTGATACAGCCATGACTGGAAAAACTGTATATAGACGACGGCTTGATTGTGCTATGGATCAAAATGCCGGGAATTGAGGTTTTAATGGCATACTTACCAAGAGGATTCTCCGGCCCGGGGGGGACAGAGGCAACAACCTCCTTACCATTTTCTTCCATTTCCGTCTGAATGGATGGTGGAACGGTCCAGGTCGGATCTTTTACTTTACCGGTAATTTTGAATTTCCCGACTGGAGTTTGCCACACGTATTTTTCATTATTTGTTACCGATCCGACCGCTACCGGGAGTGACGTGACAAGAGCCCCTCGCTGGAAATAATACAGGGTTCGGTCAGCAATATTAATAACAATGCCATCCCGCATCTGTTGCGGAATTATTTTACGATTATCATACGCGAGCTTTTGCCCAATTTTAAGATACGCCTTTGGGTCAAGCCCATTAACGTGAATTAGATGCTGTCGGGTAACCCCAAGCTTTGCGGATACAAGCCGAACCGTATCGGATTTAACAACCGTGTAAACACCCTTGGTACCAACTATTTTGTCGGTAACAGGTTCTGCCGGCATTCCTGCGACGGTGGTTTCACCAGATGGGGGTCGGTCTTGGGGGGGGCGCTGATCAGCAACATCAGCCGATGGTACCGCTTCGAGTTTTTTGATCATTGAATCAATAATCTGCGATTTTTGGAGCGCCAGCAGATAATATTTGTCTGCAGTATCGAAGTTCTCATTCAAATAATAGAGTTGGGCGAGCTCATAGACGAGCTCCAGAGCTTTCATATCATCTGAAAACTTCTGGGCGGCATCATTTTGATGCAGGCGTGATACAGCGGACTCTGCATCCTCCCTGACATCAGCATACGCCGGGTGTGCATGCAAAAGAATGGATACAAGCAGGAGGATAGACAAGCGGACTGAGTATGTTAAGTAATATTCCATAGCGGCTTTTTTGTACCGTATCATTGGCAACAATTGCAAACATATTTTAAACTTGACCGAAAGGATCAACGCACCGTATTTACACATAATGAATGATTCTCGTGTTATACCGCCCAATTTCCTGCTATAGCAAATATATTTCGATTCTCCGCGTTCCTACAATGTGAGTTCTGGAGCATATTGAGCAGGATGGGGTGATTTTTTATGAACGAGAGGGGGATACTAAACCTTACCTACGCGCTAAGACCAAGTGTTAGCAGATTTCCGGCGTTGTCTCGCTGAATAATTTACCAACGGGCAATCTCCGATTTTGCTTTAACTTTGCTTTAACAGATTGACTGTTGCCACAGCGGCGTCCACATTTTCCTTCAACAGAAAACCGTTACTGATTAAGAGATCCGTTATGGCATTGAGTTGCAGATACATCAGGTAATGCTGGTGTTCAAGCGCTTCAAAGCGTTCTTCCAATGTGGTGTCTGGCATGACAGTCCTTTCAGAGTGGGTGATGTTTATGCTGTACCGACAACGGTTTTCCAGGCGACAGATTCCCGATCAGTACTGATCAGTTCTTCAACAATCTCAATGAAAAGCCCCGGCTCTTTGGCAATTTTTGTCGGAGTCATATTGCTGGTAAGGCCAATAAAATAATGCTGAGTCCCTTTCCATGCACCAATAACAGGGATCTCGTAATGACTTCGCTCAAGGGTGACAAAGGCAACTTCAGGGGTAGTCAATAGCGTTTCCGTTTTCCATTCATCTGCAGGAACCAGTAATACTGCTGCTGCCATAAAGGCTTCACAGACATGTTCCGGTGGCGGCATGATGGTTACTATGGCGGGAAATCCGTTTATAAGTGTTGCATGGGTTTCTATATCCTCCAGCCAGAACAGAGGCCTACCAGTATTGTCACTCTCCTGGCAGGTTTTTTGCCACATCTGCTTGAGGAGTTCTGAACTCTCCACAGGATTAGCCATGGAGTTAAAAAAGAACTCCTGTCCCTCCTGACAAGCATCACGAAGTATGTGGTGGACAAAATTGTAATGATGAGCCGGAGCGGCCTCCCTCCGCTTATACTCACGTATGAATTCTGCTTCAAAAGCTGAGGAGGATGGTGGAGGAGTTCCACGGAGTCTGCATTCACGCCTGAAGGCTTCTTCCTGATAGGAGAGTTCTGAGAGCTGGGTGTCTTCATCAGAGACATCTGTCTTTTTTTCTTCCTCAAGAATATCGCTGATATCTATCATCGTCTCCCTCAAGGCATCTTCGTTGATAATCTCAGTATTCTTGAGGAGCCGGATAACAGACAGTAAAAGTAGTTTCAGTTCCTGCTGTTGTTCTTCAATACGGTTCAGTCGTTCGATGATCGGTGCCTGTTTCATGGCTTCCTCATGTGTTCAATTGGTATGTGTTGAGTCAATGCTTCACTTTCTGCCTGTTTTGGAAAAGAATGCCTTCAAGCCCATCCCAAGCATAAATATGATGAACACGACAAATAATACAATCAGCATTGGAAAAAACGTGGTAACAACAGTGACGAGGCCGCTGAATAATATGTAACAAGGTACCAGATATTTGGACATGCCCAGACTCCTTTTCGGAAGGCTCGTTATTATGGCTGAAGCGGCTTGATCGGAGTTTGCCTTCTCGTTGGAGACGGCAGATTGTCCGATAGATTCAATTTGCCGCCATGCAATGCAATTCGGTTGCTGCGCCAGGATGCGTTTATTCCGTGCCACCTGCTTCTCCATCTCCTGACATAATTCCCTTTTCACTTTCCCCTTCGCCGCAACATAGCGGGTCCCGATGCCGGTAACAACGCCAAGCCAGCCAACGTGCGTAGTTGCGGCGACCGCTCCACCCAGCAGGTAACAGAGCCATGATTTACCGGATCGCTCTCCAAAATGACGAGCTTTGGCGTCCAGATCAGTATCCAGCCGATAGGCAGAAAAAGCGTGCAGTGCCAAGGCAATTACTGGCGGTGCCCAGTGCATCTGACTGGCTGCATGATCGGCTGCATGACCGACATGATCACTCAAAGCGGCATTGCTGAAATCGGAATCACTTACACCACCAGCAGCACCATGGAGTACCAGCTTGTCGTACACTTCATCGGTAGTAATAACCTGGATGTCAGGATGTAGCGCCAGAGCACCTTTGACATAACTGATGGAGTCGGCTGCCTTGAGCTGTAAAACTTCAGCGATATGCCCATCAGGGCCACTCACGCCAATGTCCCATCCCTGCTGGATCGGTGACGATGCCAAATGAGCGGTATAACCGTCCGGCAGTTCGCCACTGTTCAGGTAATCAACGTATTTTATCTCGAACAGTTTGCCCTTTACCCCATTGACGAGTCCGACCAGTTCCTGACCATGCAGACGGGCGGCTTCATCAGCGAACGAGAACCTTTCAGCGACATGAGGATAGGCAAGTTCATACGCCTTCTGGACATCTTCAGGCGTATGTCCTGTCTTGATTATATCAGCCAGCAGACTGCCTCCGACCGCCAGTGACTCTGCACCGGGAGTGCTCTGCCAGCCTGATGCTATGGCATTACGATAGCGAAGACTCTGCCGTTGAAGCTGATCTCGCAGTTCTGTGACGCGGCTGTCCCGGTAGATAGCGAGAGAACCGGCATCGTAACCCAATCGGACTGCCCCCTTGCCCGCTGCAATGGCTGCAGACCCGGCAGCCGTTGCCCCAGCGCCAATTTCAGCTCGATGATTGTACAGGTACCCGCCTGCTGAAGTAACTCCGGCTGCCACAGCTTTCCCTGCCGTCGCAGCAAACTTTGCTCCGACCTTGGCTGCTTTGGACAGCTCTTCGCGGTTGTCCCAAGCCGCTACGGCGACTCGTTTGGCAGTAGAGGCAGATAAACTTACTATCGATTTTGCCGTACTATCAAAAAATCCCATTTCAGCTCCTCTTTCCGCCGATTTTCTTGCTGTATGAGATGCCTGTTCCAGGAATCCTGATGGTTAAATACATCCCGCCGTCAGCGCTAAAGCCGAACCTGCATCCAGGAATACAAAAGAAACTCCAGTCAACTTTTTTGTCGGTCCAAGTGCAGCGCAAAGGGCCTTGATTGAATATTTTTCTGAATCGGAACATGGACTGCCTCCAGCAATGCGGTTAATATTTCATCCCACTCAGGTCATGGTTGCGATAGGTGGTGATGATGGCCCCATCCTGCGGTGAGCAGAGGACATGAATCCCTGCGCACGGCTCCAGGAAGCGACCATGTTCCTTAACTTCTTTTTTACCGATCGCATAGATAACGGCTTTACGGGTGTGAGATTCGCGGCCATACTGCATCACCTGATCTATGTGCCATTCATTGATGGAGCGGGCGGACATTCTCTGGCGGGCGTGGTTGGTGATGCTGTTCATTGATTCGGCTTGTGATCCCATGGTGAGCCTCCGTAGTTTTGCTTTTGTTGCTTGAAGTACATCCACGGAGTCCAGAAGCTGTTTTTCAAAATGCAGGGCAAAAAAAATTCAAATGGTCGAAAATCAGTGGTATACAGAGACGTTGCATCAAGGTGGGAATGAATCAAGGGGACTACATGATAGGGCTGAACGGACACAGATTCAGATGACTGATACTTTTCTTTCATGGATAAACAGCAAAGATTGTTTTGACGTGCTATCTGTTTGCGCCAGACAGGTCGCCAAAAGGGCAGCATCCAATGGCCTTGCTCTTGACGATGCCTACCTGGAAGATGGTAACCGGAATGATTATTATACCGCCGTCGCAACCGATCTCTGGCAGTTCATCAAACTTCGTGTAGACAGCATTGCAGAGGAAGGGACGACCCTTCTCCTGTCTGGTGACGGCAAGAAGTTTATGGATTTTCTTTGCGGGGAGTTTCTTGACCATCTAAAAGACCAGCGTCGCACCGATACACCCTTCTACGCCTACTACCGCCACATGCGTACGGTGCTGTCGCAGGCTGATGGTGTTTGTTACAAGCCTGTAACCAGAAAAGGCTCTTTTTACGCATGGTCAACTTCTTCTGACCTGATATTTCTTCCCGATCGTTCCTCTGCAGCCCAGAATTACGGCGAGTGGTCGGTCTGCTCGATTTGTTTCAGCGATATCCATGAAAAGCCGGCAATGCTCCAATTATCCCGGCACTACTGGGACGAAGCGCTGCATTATTTCCTGATGGAATACCTGCTTCCAATCCGCGAACTGGTGAAGTATATCGCCGTCAAATATCCCCTCATTACCACTATTGAGTATACCTCCGGGTACAATGACGATTCAGATGAAAATGATGGCCGCAACACTTTGGAAGATGGCTTCGTCAATCCGAACATTGCGATGGACGATGATTCATGGAAACGGCAACTGCCGGTGCTCCCCTACGACATCATTGATACCCAACTTGAAATGCTCGCTAGGGATTGCGTTGCTGAACTGACAGCCGACGAGCGGACAATTCTCTGCCTGATTGATGCGAATACCAAACTGGACGTTATCGCCAGAGAGCTGGGCATGAAGGGGGCGAGCAATGTCAGTTATCATCAAAAGAATAGCTATATAAAAATCCGCCGAAAGTGGAAAACCTGGGCAGTGCCTGACAGTGAACACCACTCCGTTGCAGAAGATGAGCAGATGATATTTTTCAAAAAAATAATCGAAATTTGTAAAGAGGCAAATGAGTGCCGTGACAGTAGGAAAGAGGAGCACCCATGAGCAAGTTTAACGATGAGATGAGTCTGAAGCTGGCATGGCAGACCGCTTACGAGCTGCGCACCTGCCCGGATGAAAACACGCTGTATTCAGAAAAAATTGACGCCAATCTGCAGAAGCATCTTTCAATCTGTCATTCATGTAGAGAAAAACGCGCCATTGATCCTGAAGAGCGAAAGGCGTGGAAGATGCTGCAGGCTAAATTTGCAGACACAACCATACGACCGGCCACTGATATTGCGAAACAGGCCGGGCAGGTGTGGATGCTTGCAAAGCGTTGTGGTGGTTGGCGTGACGATGCTCGATTTATAAATCAGCCTACTGTTTTACTGTTGAATAAGATACCACCTGCAAGCTGGAAAGTGGCGCAGTTATACCATGACAAGCGCCTTATGGGGGTTGGAGATGTGCAGTTGAATGGACGCTTTGGTTTTGCTGAGGGATGGAATTGCTATTCGCTGAGGGAAGATCGTCTTGATTGCTGCTTGGGGGTTGTTAGTGCAGAAGAAGCTGAGAGTGTGCTGGCTGCTTCAATGATTGCCTGTGAACCGGCAGAAGAGGGTTCGTTTCTTTCATTTTTCCGTATGACTGAGATAGAGGTGGGGACGTTTGTTGCAGTTCCATTAGTGATGGAACTGGCGGAGGAATTTGAGGCAGCTACAGAGAAAGCAATAGAACTAATACCGGGGCTGAAACTGGCCGTTAGCGGTGCAAGGGATTTTGTGTTGGATATTGCCGCCGGTACGCTGGATCTTTTGCGTAGTACCTTCAGGCCTGCCCTGGTATTACGTGGAGGAGTAAAATCATCATTTCAAAAACTGACTGATGAGCAGAAAAAGCTGCTTGAGGAACGATGTCCTGTTGTTCCTGTTAGTTTTGAAATTTCTGGCAGCGTAATAACATTACAGCTTAAATGGCTTCAACAATACCTGCTTGAACCACCCACAATTTACATGGTGATAAACGGTTTTGAATTACCAAGTAATGTGGTTAGTCATGCTGGCAAGGATCAATTTAAGATCACATGTACTCATAGTGAAATAGCAGAAGTAGGAGCGCAGCAACTTAGAAACATGAGACTTGTTGAAAACACAGATTGCTTCAGAATATATCTTGAATTCTGAAGAGATGCCTATAGCTGCATGCCTGAGTAGATGTAACACACAAATATGCAATGATTTTTCGGCTCTTGCTGTTAGAGAAGTAAAATAGAGGGGAAAATGACAACATTAAATGACATACCACCAAATAACTCAAAATATTCGCAGGCAGATCAGTCTAAATCGATCCATGGTAGCCATGAAGAAATGCTTAACGTTGCTGCTGAACTTAAATTGCAGGCAATAGAATTAAGCTACTGCGAGTCTGAACCTCTCTTTAGGCGCATTTTGGAAATCAAGGAGTTCGTCTATGGTCTTGAGCATTCAGAAGTTGCAGCAGCTATAAATAGTCTGGCAGCAAATCTGTTGTTGCTAGATCGGTACGATGAGGCTGAAGAACTTTCCCTTAGAAGCCTTTCAATCCAGGAAAAAGTATATGGATCGGAACATGAAGAACTGGCAATCACTCTTTACCTTTTGGCACTCATGTATAGCAAAATGGAACGATATACAGATGCAGAGTCTCTTTTCCTAAGAGTACTGGCAATCCGAGAGAAAATAAATGGGCCGGTACATGAAGAAGTCTCCAACGCGCTTTGTCTTCTGGCGAACGAGTATCGTACAATGGAACGATATACAGATGCTGTTCCTCTCTACCAAAGAGCGTTGGCAATACGAGAGCAGATACATGGGCTTGAACACGCAGAGGTGTCTGACACTCTGAACATTTTGGCTCTCACATATCGCATCATGAATCGAAATACAGATGCAGTGCCTCTGTACCAAAGGGCATTGTCAATCAACGAGAAAATATATGGGTTGGAACACGCTGAGGTAGCTTCCACGCTCAGCAATTTGGCGGATACGTTCAACAGTATGGAACGATTCACAGATGCTGTTCCTCTTTGTCAAAGGGTACTGGCTACCCGAGAGAAGATACTTGGGCTTGAACATGAAGAGGTCGCGGACACCCTGTCCGATTTGGCGGATTCGTACTTCAACATAGGACAACTTACTGATGCTGTGCCTCTCTACCAAAGAGCGTTAGCAATACGTGAGAATGCACTTGGCCCCGAACATCAAGATTTGTATTATATACTGAAATATCTGGGACTTACATTCTTACTTTTGGAACAATTCACAGACGCAGAGCCTCATTTCCAGAGAGCATTGGGAATCACAGAGAAGATGTATGAGCAGGAACATGAAAATGCTCTTTTTAATATGGCTTTTACATATTTCTGCATGAGTCGATATGAAGATGCGTTGCCGCTCTACCAAAGATTGCTGGCTATCCAAGAAAAGATATATGGTTCGTTTCATGAAGAGGTCGCCTTCACCCTTGCTAACCTGGCGAGAACATGTTTTGGCATGGAACTATTTGCAGATGCTGTGCCTCTATATCAAAGAGCATTGACAATCCGTGAGAAGATAGATGACCCAGAACATATAAACGTGGCTGAAATTCTAACTGGTCTGGCAGGAATTTATGCCATTATGGGACAATTTACTGATGCGTTACCTCTCTATCAGAGAGCACTGGCAATTCAGGAAAGAATATTAGGGTCGGAGCACAAAGTTGTAGCCTTAACTCTTGCGGACTTTGCGGGTGCTTACTGGGATGCAGGGTATTTATCGAAGGCAGAGCATCTCTTTAAACGAGCCAATAAGATATCCGAAGTTTCTAGCGCTAATGCGGATGAAATTTTGAAGATATCATTGTGGACAAAATGGAAGACAAAGTTATCAAAAGAAAGAACAGACCTGAATGATCAGGAAATCCGAAGGAGTGTAAAGCGTGCCGAGGTTGTAAGAGAGTGGAAAATTGGCGATATAGCTTTTGATGATAGTTTTGGTCTTATGTTGAAAGGAGATTATGCTGGCGCATTAAAATTAAGCCAAGGCGCACTTGATAAGTCAATAAATGTAGAAGAGAAGCTCAGTGCTGCAACAACCCTTAAAGTGATGGGTATGACCACACAAGCAGAATCTATACTAAAGCAACTTGTTACAGTATCTGATACTAAACAAGGTTCAAATGATTGTAGCATAATAGTATACCTTAACGAACTGGCAGAACTATATACATCAACAGAGCGATACGCTGAAGCAGAAGCGCACCTGCATCGTTCGCTTTTACTGTGTGAACAGGAGACGCTTACAAGCGGTCTCGGCGACCTGAAGGGGAAGACGCTTTGCGCTTTGGCGGGATTGTATGCGGAGTCAGGTCGTCATGATGATGCCATCAAACAGATAATGCTGGCAATAGATTGTACCGAAAAACTTTTTGGAGAAGATAGCACACATACAGCCAAAACTCTGGGAGTTGCGGCAGATATCTTTACTAAAACGGGTCGGTATCCTGAAGCAGAATCACACATTCAGCGCTGCCTTGAAATAGAGAAAATCAATTTTTCTTCTCGGCATCCGAATGTGTTGTTGTCACAAATGAAACTGGCTGAAATTTATCATAAAATGTACAGAGAGCTTGAAGCAGAGTCACTTTATCAAGACGCTTTATCTCAGGTTAGAGAGACTTTTGGCCCAGACCACCCTGGGCTTGCTGAATACCTCATAATAATTGCGGAATTCTATAAAGAGACATACCGCTTACCTGCTGCTGCCATGCTTGGCAAACTGGCAGTCAATATAATACAGAAAACGCGACACAGTCTGAGCAGCCTTGATAAGGAGACAAGAAAATCGTTCGATGACAAATATCGTCCGATGTATACAAAACTTGCCGATATTCTTGTAGAGTCGGAACGGTATCCCGAAGCGGAACAGGTGCTGGCAATGCTTAAGGAAGAACAGAGCTTTGCTTTTGTCCGGCGCGATTCCGGGTTATCCTCTTCGTTATCAACCATCTCTTTTACCCCAGTAGAAACTGAACTGCTGAACCTGTTTTCCGCAGTGTACAGTAAAGAGGATAAGAGTCATCTTGCTGCTGAAGAACCTTGTGCTTTGGGAGGAGATGACTCTTCACAAAATCGATCTGTGACGGAGACAGACGCCGAATTACAGAGGTTTTTTGATAGCCTGGTTGTTGAACTGGGCGCTGCTCCTGCCAGTAAAGTGGACAGGGAGAGCGACCTGCAAGCGGATCTTTGGGATCTTCCCACCGGAACCGTTGCCATATATGCCTTTGCCGCCGAGCATAACTTCCGTCTCATTCTCAATACACCCGAAGGTCGTCACGCAAGCTCCTGCCCCATCAACTGCAATGAGTTCAACCGGCTGATTTTTGATTTCCGGCAAGCATTGCAGCAACCGGTTGATAACATTGATCTGGTGAAAGAGCTTGGAAAGAAACTGTATGACATCATTCTGGCGCCGGTAGAGACAGAACTTCTGGCTAACAAAACACATACCATTCTCTGGATGGTTGAAGGGCTTCTTCAGTGCATGCCCTTTGCCGCTTTGCATGACGGCAGCAGATTTATTGTAGAGCGTTTTGCCAATGTTCTTCTGACACCTCGTAGCAAGAGCCGCATGCACGATTCCGTGCAGCCACACTGGAACGCGCTTGGAATGGCAACTACCAGAGGAGATGAATTACATTCACCACTCGGTTTTGCTCTAGGTGAAATTTCTGCAATTATCCGTGATGATGGTTCGACTAACGGTGTATTGTCTGGAACCAAACTGCTGGATGAAAAATTCACCTGGGGGAACGTCAAAGGGGCGCTACGTGGCGGCTCTCGATTTCAGGCAATTCATATTGCAACCCACTTCCACCTCAATCCGGTAAATGATTCTCAATGTTATCTCTTGTTGGGCGACGGGCAGAAACTTTCTCTGGAATCCTTCAGAAAAGATCCTGATGTCCGTTTCAATGGGGTTGACATCGTGGCGCTTTCCGCCTGCAGTACTGCGCTGAACCTGGCCTTGAACAACGGCCGGGAAATAGACGGCATCGCCGGAATTGCCGAAAGCAAAGGCGCCAAGTCAGTGCTTGCTACACTCTGGCCTGTGGAGGATGAGAGTACGTCATTTGTGATGCAAACTTTTTACCGCTTGCGAGAAACAGGACTGACAAAAGGCGAGGCAATACGTATGGCACAAATGGCACTCCTGAGCAGCGAGCACGACCTTCACAGTGGGCACGACTACGCTCATCCTTTCTTTTGGGCACCATTTATTTTGATTGGGAATTGGAAATGACAGTAAGTGAAACCCCCCGCCCACAGGGCGGTAGCTTCGGCTATTTCTTCTTTAGTCATGGGGATTTCTGAAACACCCCGCCCTCAGGGCGGTAGCATCTTTGAAAGGCTAAAACAGCGCTAACTGCACAGGTGTCTTCTTTTGCTTTCCGTAGTGCATAGTGTGCTTCCTTATGACTTCTGCCGTTACTTTGTCGCCTAATAAATACGGGATCATGGCACAAATTGTAAAAAAGCAGATGTCTGGAATAGGACAAAAAACAAAAGAGCTCATAATACGTTTTCAGTGCAAGTTATGCGGAACAACTAAAGACATAATTGGTTAAAGATTAGTCCGTTAGATTGTGAAAAGTATTTGGATACCCACGTAAGAGGCCTTGTAGAATGATTCAGCGAAGTAATTTAGGCCGTATATGAATCTGAAATTTATGCCATCGATTATATGTATCAAGGTAGGAGACCATAACGTTTATGAAACAGACACAGATTGATAACAAGGAACAATGCGAAGTTGCTGTGCCTGTAGCGCATCCGGAAAACAGTGAGGATCTGCTTAAAGCCGCTGATGAGCTTGATTTAAAGGCAGAAGAATCCAATAAACAGGGATTATTTGCCGAGGCCGAAACGTTATACCGACGTAGTGCGGAAATAAGGGAAGCCGTCTTTGGCCCAGAGCACCCTGATGTTGCGAACAGCCTGAACAATCTTGCAATACTTTTGAGTGAACTTGGCAAGCATGCAGAAGCTGAACTGCTCTATCGTCGTTCATTGGCAATAAGTGAGCAAGTGCATGGCCCAGAGCATGCTGATGTGGCCTCAAGTTTGAACAATCTGGCGGCGCTTTTGAGGGGACTCGGCAAACATGCAGAAGCCGAACAGCTGCATCGTCGAGCACTGGCTATATCGGAGAAGATCTACGGCCTTGAGCATGCTGATGTGGCGACAAGCCTGAATAATCTGGCAATACTTTTGAGTGAACTTGGCAGGCATGCAGAAGCTGAACCGCTGTATCGTCGGGCACTGGCTATATTGGAGCAGGTTTATGGCCCTGAACATGCTGATGTGGCATTAGCCCTGAACAATCTGGCGGAGCTTTTGAGGGGACTCGGCAAGTATGCAGAAGCTGAACCGCTGTATCGTCGTTCACTGGCTATATGTGAGAAGGTTTATGACCCGGAACATGCCAAAATTGCGGCAAGCCTGAACAATTTTGCAGGACTTTTGAATGAACTTGGCAAACATGTAGAAGCTGAACCGCTGTATCGTCAGGCACTGGCTATATGGGAGCAGGTTTATGGCCTTGAACATGCTAATGTGGCGTTAGGCCTGAACAATCTGGCGGAGCTTTTGAGGGTTCTCGGCAATCATGTAGAAGCCGAGCCGCTCCATCGTCGGTCACTGGCTATATGTGAGAGGGTTTATGGCCCTGAACATGCCAATGTTACGAAAAGCTTGAACAACCTGGCAATACTTTTGAGTGAACTTGGCAGGCATGCAGAAGCTGAACCGCTCCATCGTCGGGCACTGGCAATATGGGAGCAGGTTTATGGCCCTGAGCATGCTGATGTGGCTACAAGCCTGAACAATCTGGCGGCTCTTTTGAATAAACTTGGCAGACATGCCGAAGCTGAGCCGCTCTATCGTCGGGCACTGGCTATATCAGAGCAGGTTTATGGCCTTGAACATGCCGATGTGGGCTTAGGTCTTAACAATCTGGCGGCACTTTTGAATGAACTTGGCAGGCATGCAGAAGCTGAGCCGCTTTATCGTCGG
>CAIMXI010000045.1 GCA_903845365.1 uncultured Geobacteraceae bacterium
GCAGGCATGCTTGCGGCTTTAAAAGGGCAAATTGCAAGTGAGTTGACCCATCGTAATAAGTTCAGTGCCTTTGATGGAGTGATTGAGTCGCGAGACCTTTTATCTTCTTACATTCCGTTTAAACCGGAAAACAGCAACCGAATTGAGGGTGTCTTTGAGCTTTACACCGATATCACCCCCTTTCTGGCTGAAGTAAAACGTACAAAATGGTTTGTCGCATTGACTGTGATTTGCGTTTTAGGTCTGCTGTACAGCCTGCTCTATCTTGTGGTGAGACGCGCAAAGTTTATCATTCGTGATCAGGAAACTCAACTGAAGGAGTCGCTGGAACGCATTGAGGAGGATAACCTGCTGCTGGACCAGCGGGTAAACGAGAGAACTTTTGAGTTACAGGAGTTGAACCGTACGTTGCAGATCGAAATTTCAGAGCGTGAACGCGCCGAAGAAGGTCTGCGTCTGTCCGCAAAGGTTTTTGAAAATACGGTTGAAGGTGTAATTATCACCGACTCAGAAAATAGAATTCTGGCTGTTAACAGAGCTTTTGTTCATATTACCGGATATGAATTGGAAGAAGTCCTGCAACTGAATCCCCGTATATTAAAATCAGGACGTCATGAAGCTCAGTTTTATGCTGATTTATGGGAGTCTCTTGCGCAGACAGGTCAGTGGGTAGGAGAAATTTGGAATAAGCGGAAAAATGGTGAAATATATCCTGAGCGGCTGACAATAGGGGTTGTCAGGGATTCAACCGGCAACATCGGACATTTTGTGGGAGTTTTCAGTGATATAAGCGATATCAAAAAATCACAGGAAACACTGGATTTCATTGCACACCACGACATGCTTACAAATCTGCCGAACCGTCTGTTATTCAACAATCTCCTGAAACAAAACATAGAGCTGGCAGAGCGTGATAACAGGCAACTGGCTGTTATTTTTATTGATCTTGATCACTTCAAAAAAGTCAACGATACACTGGGACACGTTCTTGGAGATGAACTGCTGAAAAATGTTGCGCAAGATCTTATTGTTCATGTACGCGAGTCAGATACACTGGCGAGGATCGGCGGTGATGAATTCATCCTGTTACTAAACGGAATTGATGGATTGAGCTATGTGAAAGAAATTTCTGAAAAATATCTTGAGCTTCTGAACCGCTCATTCACGATTTCCGGTTATGAAACAAACATATCCGCCAGCATTGGCATCAGTATATTTCCAACTGATGGACAAGACTCAACCACGCTGGTGAAAAATGCAGATACCGCAATGTATCATGCCAAGAGCCACGGACGTAACACTTACCATTTCTTCTCACACGAAATGAGCGAGCAAGTTCAAGAGCGTGTACGAATTGAGAGGCTGCTTCGCCGAAGTATTGAGCGTAGTGAGTTATCTGTGCACTACCAGCCGCAGGTGGATTTTGCAACGGGGAAACTGGTGGGCGCAGAGGCGTTGGTGCGCTGGCACAACACTGAATTAGGCACCGTATCACCGGTCAGTTTTATCCCGATTGCCGAAGATATCGGCTTCATCTCGACTCTTGGGGAATGGGTATTGAAAACCGCCTGCCACCAGGTCAAAGAGTGGGAACGATGCGGCTTAGAGCTCCCGTGCATTTCAGTAAATCTTTCAGTTAAACAGTTGGAGCATGGAAACATTGTAGAAATGGTTAGCCGTATCCTGCAAGAAACCGGGCTGCACTCTTTGAGGCTTGAATTAGAGGTTACAGAATCAGCCATTATGAATAACGATCAAGCGCTGGCTTTACTTGACGATTTGCGCGGGCTTGGAGTGGAGCTTGCCATAGACGATTTTGGCACTGGATACTCTTCGCTAAGCTATCTACGCCGATTGCCGATTCAAAAACTCAAAATTGATCGCTCGTTTATTACAGATGTAACAGCCGATCCAAGTCGTGAAGCCATAGTTCGTGCGATCATTGCCCTGGCCAATGCCCTCGGACTAAATACAATTGCAGAAGGCATAGAAAATGAAACAGAAGCTAATTTTCTGATAAATGAAGGTTGTCGTCAAGCCCAAGGGTATTTCTATGGCCGCCCACTACCGCCAGAAGATTTCTTTGCAGCTTGGTTTGATTCAAACAGTAATCCCATAAGAGAATGAAATTAAAGATGCGCTCAAGCCAACGCTTCACAAAAAAACGTTCGATCAAAAGCGGTCTTCCCCCCGGCACACTGGTGCATATCGGGGATGCCTCCAATAAAGCGGTGCATATTTCTGTCATCGGATATGGGCAAGATGCCGTTGTGAAACAGCAATTTGAACAGATTGATCAGTATCTGCTGGATCCCTGCGACGGCAACGTCGTCTGGGTTGATGTCGAAGGGGTGCATGATATTGAGTTGATCCGTGCCCTGGGTGAGAAACATTCATTTCACCCGCTGGTGCTTGAAGATATCGTCAACACTGCGCAACGGCCTAAAATTGAGGATTATGGCGACTATCTCTTCATTGTGCTGCGGATGCTCCATCCAACTAACGAAGGTGGCTTTAACTCGGAACAGTTAAGCATCATTCTCGGGCCTGACTACCTGTTCACGTTTCAGGAGGGGATTGAGGGTGACCCCTTTGATTCGGTGCGCAAACGAATCCTGAACGGCAAGGGGAAAATTCGCGGAATGGGGGCGGATTATCTGGCCTACGCTCTTATTGATGC
>CAIMXI010000046.1 GCA_903845365.1 uncultured Geobacteraceae bacterium
CTGGTCTGAAGAATTCCCCGATTTCGAATCCTCTCCAATCTGTGATTTCCGGAATGTCCGAAAGGTTTATTGCTTCATCCGGCAACGCTTCAAGAGCGTCCAATTCTGCGCGCTGTTTTTTTGTTAGTACATTCTTCATACCGTTTCCTTTCCTTTTTTAATAGCCTTCGTGCCTGGTAATACATAAAGGATCGTCAAAAACAAGTTTTGCAATCTGGAAGCTGAGCCCATGGTCTTTGATATTCAGCTTGTTTTTGTTTTCGTCCCAGGTGATTTTCATAGAATGAAACTATCATGTAAATACAAGTGTGTATATACGTTTTTATGATGTTGTTAAATATTTACCACACAACCCCCATCACGGATTCCGTGACATTAAACGATTTCGTTTTATGTCACGGATTTTATTTCACGGATTTTTCTGATCCCCGATAACCCCCCCAATTTTATTTCATCAATTCAATAAGTTACGCCCTCAATTGATCTAGTTTCTCTTTGGAACGGTAATTGCTCCTACCAATCAGAGGAGGGATACCTTATGCCCCGAAACAACTCCGTAAATCGCAGGATTGTTCTTAACTCGCGCCCTTTCGGCATCCCGACAGAAGACAATTTTCGGCTTGAACAGATCACCATACCAGTACCTGCAGCAGGAGAGATTCTACTGCGTACCCTGTATCTGTCGCTCGACCCATACATGCGCGGACGCATGAACGATGCGCCCGCGTATGCCGCGCCGGTTGCTGTTGGTGACGTCATGGTCGGCGGCACCGTCTCACGCGTGGAAGTATCACATCATCCGGACTTCCAGCCGGGGGACCTGTTACTCGCCTGCAGCGGTTGGCAGGAGTATGCCCTTTCCGATGGTACTGATCTCACCAGACTTGATGCCCGGATGCAGCAGCACCCATCGCTGGACCTCGGTGTCCTCGGCATGCCTGGCTTTACCGCCTATATGGGTCTGCTCGAAATCGGTCAGCCGAAAGAGGGAGATACGCTGGTTGTCGCTGCCGCGAGTGGTGCTGTCGGTTCTGTGGTCGGTCAGATTGCGAAACTGCTCAAGGTGGGCCGGGTGGTTGGCATTGCCGGCGGCGCCGCCAAGTGTCGGTATGTCGTTGAAGAGCTTGGCTTTGACGCCTGTATTGACCGCCACAGCGCAGGTTTTCCTCAGCAATTGGCGTTTGCCTGCCCGAAAGGCATCGACGTCTACTTCGAGAACGTCGGCGGTGCGGTTTTCGACACAGTCCTGCCTCTGCTGAATGCAGGTGCCCGTGTCCCGATCTGCGGGCTGATCGCCCATTATAACGACGCCTGTCTGCCGCAGGGTCCGGATCGCTTGAGACTCCTGACCCGCACGCTGCTGACCAGGCGGATCAAGATGCAGGGATTTATTATATTTGAGGATTTTAGTGACCGTTATGACGATTTTTACCAGCGGATGAGCACCTGGCTGACCGAAGGACGCATCAAGTATCGCGAAGATGTTGTTGATGGACTTGAAAACGCGCCTGCGGCATTCATCGGACTGCTGGAAGGCAAAAACTTTGGCAAGCTGATTGTGCGGGTCGCGCAGTAATGAAAGGTAAACCATGATCACAACAGAGTCCGACAAAAAACTGA
>CAIMXI010000047.1 GCA_903845365.1 uncultured Geobacteraceae bacterium
CCGCAGTTTTTATCTGCCGTTGATTGCCAGTTGGTATCCGACCGAGCGACTTGATACGAGTGTGGAGTTGCCCTTTCTGTATCAAAGCAGTTCTCTGGTAACAACAACCATTTATCAAACCCCAACCGCCCTTACCAATTCTCAGAGTGTCGCCCGTCAAGGTGGACCAGGTGGGAACACCGGATCAGGTGGAATCGCCGGAGCCTCAAGAACCGGTAGCACTGGCAACTCTTCGGTTTCGGGACTTGGTGACATTATTCTTCGGGCCGGTTACATCCTCTCCTTTGAAAGTGGAGCTCTGCCGCAGGTCAGGACGTCCCTGCTTGTCAAAACACCGACCGCATCACTGTCCAACGGACTTGGTACGGGGGAATTCGACTTCGGCGGGGGGCTCGATTTCTCCAAATGGTTCGGCGACCTGCATCTGGCTGGTGAGAGCATTTACACTTATCAGGGCAAAGTGGATGGCTTCGGTTTGAAGAACTACCTCAGTTATAATGGTTCAGTCGGGTATCAGATTACGCACAGTATCCTCCCGATGTTGATTATCAAGGGAGCAACGGCCCCTTCGGATTATTCCGAGAACCTTCTGGAAGTTAGAGGCAGAGTGCTCCTGACTCTTAGCCCGTCAACGGCAATTGATCTCTTTGTCTCCCGTGGCATAAGCAGTAGCAGTCCTGACTACGCTGGCGGTGGTGCGGTCATCTATTCGTTCTGATGCGAAAAGTCGAACGCTTTATCATAGCAATCCCGATATGTTTTACCATTCTGGTGGGATGGTTTTCCTGGAGTGCATTTCAGTCCGCTCCTCAAGTTGCCGAAGAGAACCTGCGTGGTGCCGGCCTCTCCATAGCAGCAGCCATCGAACAGCTCGCCTCTGTAGATCCAGCTTTTCAATCGCTAGCCCGTTACCGCATGGCCGATATTGCCTACTTTTCACTTATTGACCAACACAAGGTCGTTCGCTTCCATACCAATTCTGCACTCGTCGGAACAGTTTCAAAAGAAGTGCCTCCCGTTATTGATAGTAACAGCGGCATCTCTGAAGAGCGCAAAAAGCTCGGTACAGGAGAGGAGATCTACCTACTCCAAACCACTATCCACGGGAGTGGTGATGACTATCTTCTGATTCTTGGACTACACACTTTCCGTGCGGACCGGGTTATCAGGCGGGCGCAGACCGGCGTGACGGTCGTGACTTTTCTGACAGTCTCCCTTTGGTTTGTCACCCTCGGAGTTATGTATCTTTTGCGCCGTGACGAAAAACGCCAACGTGAACTGGCGAGACAAGCAGAACTGGCGCGACTGGGTGAGTTGGGGGCGGTCATGGCGCACGAAATCCGCAATCCGCTTGCCGGTATCAAAGGTTTTGCACAACTTATAGAAACTGCTGAAACAGTCGATAAGGCACGCCTCTATGCGAACAGGATCGTAACCCAATCGATCCGTATGGAATCGCTGGTTAATGACCTGCTTTCCTTTGCCCGTGAGGATCGTGGCGAACGACAAGCGGTTGATCTGGCGGTACTGCTGCAGGAGTGCCTTGCAATGATACGAATAGAGGCCGATTCGGCCGGGGTAGCGGTTACTTACTCCACTCACCCGGCACTGAAGATTACTGCTGATTCGGACCGTATTATTCAACTGCTGCTTAATCTATTGAAAAATGGCCTGCAAGCGATGCCTGACGGGGGTGATCTGCGGATCGAACTTGAAAAGGTAAAATCACTTGCAATTATCAGAGTACGTGATTCCGGAATCGGTATCTCCCCTGAGAACCTACCACACATTTTTGAACCGTTCTGGACCAGCAAAGCACGTGGAACTGGTATTGGACTGGCACTCTGCCGCAAGGTGGCACAAGAACATGGCGGAAGGCTGACTGTTGAAAGTTCGCTTGGATCTGGTACAACATTTACTTTACAACTGCCATTGGAGACGTAACGAAATGTCCGCAACCATACTGATAGTAGAAGATGATGCTGTATTTCG
>CAIMXI010000048.1 GCA_903845365.1 uncultured Geobacteraceae bacterium
AAGCGGCCGCTTTATCAATTTAATCCCAGTTGGCGAAAAAAGAATCCACGGCCTTTGCTGGCGTGTAGAGTAAACAGGCAATAAACAATAAGTTATTTAGTCGAGCGTTGTTGTTTGATTCGTGCGGTCTGCTTATCGTGTCTCGCCCAATAGGTCGATTCGGGCGCAAAACAGGAGTTTTCATTTAAGGATTGAATCTGTTCTTCTGTCTTCACCCACGTATCTCCTGGCATCAATGGAGCCAGCGTATGCAGTACATAAAGCGCCGCCGCCCTGTAATCCCATGACGACCCGGTGGTAAGTAGTGGGCCAATATCATCAAGAAATCGTTTGTCATTTAGTTTCCCAAACAGGTTAAGTTCAAACTCTGCTCGTGACACCTGGTGTTCTTCATGTTCCAGATAGCGCAAGAAGCAGAACACAATAGCCGCTGGGTTAAGCTCCAGTGTTTTTGCGGCGTACCATAGGTCAAACAGATCACGACCCTTTTTCCGCTGGTAGAGGGCACGCAATTTGGTGCCAAGTAATTCATCAATGCTGTACGTTGAGATGGTCGCAGTTCCTGTGTGCCAGCGGGAGGCCATCTCGAATTTGAATGGTTGGTACCCCAATACCGTAAAGTGCTCTCGGGAGTTAATCTCAACTTTCAATCGCAGCGGTAACCCTTCTTCTGATTCCACCCGCCACATTAGCGTTACACGCCCCTCTGACTGCTTTCGTTTGGGAACACCCAGCCAGGGGGTCAGCTTTTCCTGTACTGCGTCCATGACCGGACCGATAGGACCCGGCTTCATCTGCACCAGGTCAATATCTTCAGAATAACGCGCTGGCTGGAGATGCAGCTTGAACAGTGCCGTCCCGCCGCGAAAAGCAAGACTTTCCGCCAGAAGTGGGTGACTATACATATCCACTAAAGCCCGACAGATAATCAGGTCTTGTTCGACCTGTGACAATTGCGGCCAAGGCGCATGTGTTCGCCAGGCAGTGATGTAGTCGAGTGGGATCATAATTCCGGTTCTACTTTTTCATTTGGAAACAGTCGCCAGCGCATATCCTGACGCACCCCTTTATGAGGTTGTGTCGAAGAGAGGGGAATAGGCACTGCATCCTTGCTGCGCACATATTCGGCTAATCCCTCAGCCAACTCAGCTTCGCCTATTAACTCCAGTAGATATCCAAGTCGCTGGGACCACGCTAGCGGGGATAGTTCAGTGATACTTGCCAACTTCCCGGCATCCATGAACTCTGCCAACTCGCTTAAAACTGTTGCAGCGTTGTCCAGTCCACCGGCATGGTGCGGGTATCCGGCTAAATCAAAAGCAGTAACTTCAGGAGTGGAAACCTTTAGGTAACCGCGCGGAGTCTTGAAGTCCTGAGTGGGAATTGCAGCAACATTTTTTCGGGAGATGAAATCAACCCGTACACCGCCACAGGTTATTCCAGGACGGGAGCGCTTTACTACAACCTGAAACGCTTGAGGGCGATGGTGTGCAGCACCATGATGCTCAGCAGCGTTAAGCAGCCCTGCATAGTAGGGTTCTTCCAGATGAGCCATCAGCGAAGGAATGAACTGGTTGGCAGGCAAACATCCCAGATTCCTCAGCTCTGGTGGAACAATCACGTAGAAGCCACGAAACGGCATAGCAATCTCGCCTTTGTGCCGCAAGCGTCTCAGTGCCGCACGAGTAGCAATAACGCCTGAACCAAGCGTTTGAGCTGCCTCTACACCACTAAAACAATACTTTCCTTGAGTCAGCAGGTCGCTGATGTAGCGAGAAATCATCATGAGCTTTTAAGTACATCAAACAAGCACATAAAGCAACTTTTTATGTTGTTATTATAGTTTATATTATTTTTGTCATAGATCAAATGGCAAGGTTTTCAGATTAATCCACCACGATCTTCCATGAAAAGTGCCTCACACTACTCCAGCGGCCTCCATGTGTCAACGCAACAAAGCGCCATGGACCCTCGCACACACAGCTACATGTTGTCCATGTCAGGTTCCAGTATTTTCAGGATGTTTGTGCAATTGCAAAATTTGTGAATCAGGCAATTATTCACCAACACATTTTTACCAATAAATAACTATAAAGGTAATAATATCCAGCATTTAAATCGCGCATTAGGCCCAATAATAGTGTAATATATTTGTACTACAATAGTTGTCCGCAACTGTTGGATTCGATCGAACTTCAAGGAGGCACACACATGGAACGCGCAACTTATGAAACGGCGGGGATTCTCAGGGATCTATATAACGAGGAGTTTGGTGGTGACGAATTTGAACCCTACCAGATTGGCTGGGATCAACTCAGAGGGATAGCCGGTGTAGAGCGGTTGACCGATAGCATTTTATCCGATATAGGCACGTCAATGCTTGATTCTGGTTACGCACTTGTTCCATTTGATAACTTCTTGCTCGTGACGATGGAATCTAATTTCAAGATGGCAAGGAAAGTGCCGCCTCGGATTGTAGAAATGCATCTTGCAACTTCTGAAAACGAGCCAGCAGATTTTGAGTTTGCGGACACCGATGGTACCCAGGAGATTGAAGATGACGTCGTTTAATCGGGGGCATCATCCATTACTTAAGCTTATTGATGACGCATAAAGGGAGTGGGGTTGGCCGTAACGACCCCATCCCCAATCAAGCGCCCATAATTGAAAATATTCACTCTTAAAACAATTAACTGAAATCCTCCCGCTCGCTCAAGTTTTCAAAACGGGTGAATTCGCCTCGGAATACCAAATCAACGCTGCCAGTCGGGCCGTTGCGCTGTTTGACTACGATAATTTCGGCCTTACCCTTAACTTCCGGGTTATCCTTGTCGTAGACCTCTTCACGGTAGACGAACATAATCACGTCGGCATCCTGCTCAATCGCTCCTGATTCACGCAAGTCACTCATTAGCGGTCGTCGTTCATTCTTTGCTCTATTCTCGATGCTGCGGTTCAATTGCGATAGTGCCACCACCGGAATCTTCAACTCCTTTGCCAGTGCTTTGAGTGATCTGGTAATGTCAGAAATTTCCTGCTGTCTGTTCTCCAGGCGACTATTACCTTTCATCAGCTGCAGGTAGTCAACAATCACCATTCCTAGGCCGGTCTCTGCTTTCTGGCGTCTGGCTTTTGAGCGCATTTCCATAACGGTAAGATTTGATGAATCATCAATGTACATCTTCGACTGCGACAGAGAGTTACTACCCCTCATCAGGCGTGGCCAATCCTCGTCCTTGAAGAAGCCTGTTTTCATCCGTCCGGCATTTACACGGGCTTCTGAGGCCAGCAAACGCAGTGCAAGTTCCTCTTTACCCATTTCAAGGGAGAATACCAGCACCGGTACCGGATCTTTTGCAAGTCCAGCAGCATATTGGGCGATGTTCATAGCCAGGGCAGTCTTACCCATTGACGGCCTTCCTGCAATTATTACGAGGTTGCCGGGATGGAATCCTGCTGTCATTTCATCCAGTTTGACGAAACCGGAAGGAACGCCAGTGATGTGCTCTTTGCGGTTGTACAGGGTCCTCAGTGTCTTGTAGGTCGCCAGCATCAGTTCTTTCAGGTGGACACTGCCGTTGACCGTATTACGGTCGGCAATTTCCATAATCGTCTTCTGGGCATAATCCATCAGCTCAGTAACGTCTTCTTCTGGATCGGTACCACGAGTGGCGATTTCGGTGCCTGCGCTTACCAGTTTCCTGGCAACAGCAGTCTTATGAACGATTTTACAGTAGTAGGTGATGTTTGCCGCTGTTGGCACATAATCTACCAGCATGGCAAGGTACGCCGCTCCACCAACCGCATCATAGTCGCCTCTTTTCTGGAGAACTGCTGACAGGGTGACAAGGTCACACGGCTCCTTGTCTTTTTCCAATTCCAGCATAGCCAACATGATTTTACGATGTGATTCCCGGTAGAAATCCTCTGGCGCGAGCAATTCTGACACCTTCCATAAGGCGTCATTGTCGAGCAGGATGCCGCCAAGTATCGACATTTCTGCTTCAAGATTTTGTGGCGGCAGTCTTTTTGAGATGGCGTTATTCATTACGATTCCCTCCTGCATTTATGATGCTGTCAGTCTAACAATAGACCACCCCCATTTAGTGCCCTATGTATCGAGTTTTTGCATTTGTGTATTTTCTGTACATCGTTGTTCCGTGCACTGCAGTTGTTCTATTACCCCCGGTTTGATTTCCGCTCTGGTTACAGACACGGAACGAATGGGATATTTTTCAAAACAAAAAAATATTCACGAATTTTAGTGACTTCATAAGTTCTTGTACTAAAATGCATCAGCTTTTTTGAAGAGAATCAATTGGAGGCGACAATGAGCCGTAAAGGTTTTTTGCGAATTCACGATATACTGCGGGAGGATTATTCCTCTCCTGATGGCTGGAAGGAGAATCTGCTATTTTCTGAGATGTCCAATTTTGATCTTGGCCGATTAACCGGTAGCCAATTCATAATAAGAGACTCGGAACGCACACATCCTGTTTTTCTGCTCAGAAAGGTCGAGCGGAATTCATTTGAGTTCTGTCCGTGCTCGAGCCAGAAATACAACAATGATAAGGCCAGCTATATCCATAAGGGATCTATGACACCGCCGACTAGAATCCCTACCGATAAAGACAGCTATATTCTGCATTTTCTGTCCTTCAATCTGAACAGCACCAGCCGAGAAATTGACCGGTTACCGCTTCGTGGTCTTGTTTCGTCTGATGACATCATCGGGAATTTTCACAAAAGGGGGAGTCAGGGATGAATGACTTTTTTCAGGACTGGGTCTCAAGTAAGGAGTGTTATGAGTTACTCAAATCGTCAGCCCGTCAGGTTATCAAGCGGGCTGAACGCCTCTCTTTGCAACTTGACGATCCATATCTAAGCCGGAATGATTATCTGGAAGTGGTCACCAACCAGCTCTGGGATTTTGTTAAAGAGCGGGCTGATAAGATAGTCCCGAAAGCAACAACTCTTCTGATCTCGGGCGATGAAGATGAATTCATGGCATTTCTGTCGCAGGAGTTCATAGATTTCTGCTTGGACAAACGCAGGGATACCAGTCCATTCCATGCCTATTACCGTCACGTCCGAACTGTTCTGTCTGGAGAGGAGAGTATCCGCTCTGAATCCAAAGGACGGAAAGGTTCTTATTACGCCTATTCAGATTCCCCTACGTTGGATTTCCTCCCGGACAATATGGTCGTGCAAAGCTTTGCTGGATGGCCAACGCCAGATGTGGCGTTTTGCGAAATACACGGTAAACCGGCAATTCTTCGCTTGTCCCGGCATTTTTGGGATGAATCGCTCAAAGCAATTCTTGCTGAATACCTTCTGCCGGTGCGTGAGTTGGTACGATACGTGACGACGGTCTATCCCCTGTTAGTGTCTGAATCCCCGGAATCATCGTTTGATGCAGCGGAAGACGAAGATGGCACATCACTTTCTATTGGGGATAGATTGATTTCATCAGCCGACAGCCGTGATGACGATGCCTGGAAACGTCAGTTGCCAGTACTGGAGCTGGATATTATCGATTCTCAACTTGATGACCTTGCTCGTGATTGTGCCTGCGAGTTGACTGACAAGCAGAAGATGTTGATCCTGATGAAGGTAGAAGATGAGATGACTTACGAGGATATATGTTCCCGCATTGGCGAGAGTAGTCCGAGTAAGCTGCACTACCACGTCAAAAACGGGCTTGAAGTAATAAGGCAGAAATGGAGCCTGTGGGGGCCACCGTCGCTCAAGCAGTTTACCGAGGTGGAAGAGGAAGAGTTCTTCATGTTCTACGAAAAAGTGATTACGTTTTGTAAAAATGACGGAGCGTGCCGTGATAGCAGGAAAGGGATAAATGTATGAGCAGCCAAAATGACGGAATAAAACTTAAACTGGCCTGGCAGACCGCTTTTGAACTGCGTACGTGCCCTGACAACAAAACTCTCCACGCTGCCGATCCGGATGAAAATCTAAGCAGGCATCTGGCAATCTGTCACGTCTGCCGTGATAAGCGAGAGATGCAGCAGAATGAGCGAGATGCCTGGAAAACTTTGAAGGAAAGGTTTGCTACTTTAACCATGAAGCCGGGAATTGGTACAGATAAGCAGGCCGGGCAGGTCTGGACAATCAAGCGTGAATTTGGCGGGTGGCGTGATGATGGTCGATATATCAAACCACCGAGTGTCATGCTTTTGGAAAAGGTGGATGGGACTTCTGGTTGGCGAGTGGCGCAACTTTACAGTGACACGCGCTTAATGGGGAGTGGTGACGTAACTCTTGATGAGCGGTATGGATTTGCCGAAACCTGGAATTGCTATTCGCAGAAGGAAGATCGTTTTGAGAAGTGCCTTGGTGGAGTCAAGCACGAAGAATTGAAGCAGGTGCTTGCGGCATCGGTTGCATCCCATGAACCTGCACCGGAAGGTTCGATTCTCTCGTTCTTTCGCAGTATGGAGATCGAGGTCGGGGCGTTTGTGGCAGTACCTGCTGTGGCGGAGTTGGTGGGGGAATGGGAAAGTGCAGCAGAAGAAGTTTTTGAGCTGATACCGGGGTTGAAGCTGGCTGTAAGCGGTGCAAAGGACTTTGTGCTGCATATTACCGAAGGGACGCTGGATCTGCTACGTGGCACTTTCAAACCGGCGATGGTTTTGCGCGGTGGCACAGCAAAGTCGCCAGCAGCCAAATTGACGAACGAACAGAAACAATTGGTTCAAGAACATTGCACTGTTGTCCCTGTTGAGATGAAAGTTGATGGCGATACATTGACGGTGACGCTGAAATGGTTACGGGAAAAACCGGTTGAACTGCCGATAGTGGATGTTGTTCTGAATGAGATAAATATTGCGGAAGCTGGTTTTACGAGCGCGGTTGCTGATACTATTTTCGTAAAAAACTCTTTCCTCTCTGGTGTTAGTGCATCGCAAATAACCTCTTTGAAACTAAGCTTTATTGAGAACGTTTTGAGGTTGCATATTACGACTTTGATTTTGTGATTCAAAACTTGTGAGGCGATAACCAAGGGCTACTAAACCATCCGGGAGGCAAATAACTAATGTGTACATGTGAGAATTTATTTGAAATTCCAGTATATAGGCTCGACGAAAATTCATACTATGATCAAATGAAGAGCCACATATCCAAGATCAGTGGCAAGAATCAGCATCCAACGGACGAGGGATATCTGAAAAAACAATATGGCGGGGACTGGAAGTACAACGAAATTATAGGGTTTCTACGGTTTTATCGCTATGGGGAAAACCAAATTCGATGTGAGTATTGGGAGACCAATGCAAAGAAAAAGGTTCGTACTCGAAAAAAACAATTTGAAAAAATATCTGACAGATATTGTTGTGAGCCTTTCTCAAAGTCTGCAGAAAACTCGATTCTTGCTCAATCAATGAGAAATGCCGTAGAACATTGCGAGACTCGCCTTAAAAAGAAAAAGAGATTCTTAGATAGAGAGCTATTTGATAGCACCGTCAATCATGTAAATTGGAAGTCACTTCTAAGCAAAGCATAACAAGGGGCGGCTACGGAATGCTGATAAACCATCCAATATGCAACTACTGACTAATGGTGAGCATCGGGAGAAAACAAAAAATGATTTCAGGCGGTATGGCAGATAATATCGATTTCGTATACGCGCAAGCGGAAACTACTCTATAAACGCTCACTCCAGACGTCGTAAACAAGTGATTTTTTCGGTTTGTAACTACTTATATTTCATGTAATTGTCGATAATCTGGACATTTATCCACAGAATGCTGGCAATAAAATTTGTTATTTATCAGCTTGTTACAACTCAACAACCTCGACTGATGAGCCTATGAGGATACTTTTATGTACAAAATATCGGCGGTGTTGTACTACCTGTTTACCCTGTTTACTAGGTCTGTGCTAGCTATACGGGAGAAAGTACTTGGCCCGAATCATCCAAAAGTAGCCTCAAGCCTGAACAGTCTTGCGGCGCTGTACAAATATCAAGGTTTATTCTCGCAGGCGGAACATCTCTATAAGCGCTCGCTGGCTATTAGGGAGAAAAGTCTTGGATCAAAGCACCCAGATTTGGCCGTTAGTTTAAACAATCTAGCACTCTTGTACTATACATTAGGGCAATATGTGCAGGCTGAACCACTCTACAAACGCGCACTGGCTATCTGGGAGAATGTACTCGGCTTGGATCATCAAGATGCAGCCAATTGTCTGAACAACCTTGCACTCTTGTACGATAAACTAGGGCAACATATGCAGGCTGAACCACTCTACAAACGCGCACTGGCTATTATGGAGAAAAGTCTTGGTTCAGATCACCCAAATGTAGCCACGAGTCTGAACGGCCTTGCGGTGCTGTACAAAAATCAAGGTTTATACGCACAGGCGGAACATCTCTTTAAGCGCTCGCTGGCTATTAAGGAGAAAAGTTTTGGATCAGAGCACCCAGATTTGTCCGTTAGTTTAAACAATCTCGCAGTCATGTACGTTACCCTAGGGCAATACGATCAGGCTGAACCACTCTGCAAACGCGCACTGGCTATCAATGAGAATGTACTTGGCCCGGATCATCCAGCAGTAGCCTCGAGTCTGAACAATCTTGCGACACTGTATGATTCCCAAGGTCAATACGATCAGGTTGAACCACTCTTCAAACGCGCACTGGCTATCTTGAAGAATGTACTTGGACCGGATCATCCAGATGTAACTACCTGTATGAACAACCTCGCAATCATGCACATTATCCAATCCCAATATGTGCAGGCTGAACATCTCTATAAGTGCTCGCTGGCAATTAGGGAGAAAAGTCTTGGATCAGATCACCCTGATGTAGCCTCGAGTCTGAACAATCTCGCGATAATGTATCATTTACAAGGACAATACTTGCAAGCGGAACCACTCATTAAACGCTCGTTAGGTATCCGCGAAAAAGTTTTTGGCTCGGATCACCCTGATGTAGCCTTTTGTCTGGAAAGCCTTGCAGCTTTGTATGCCGATACCGGCCGCCTGAACGCAGCAATCCTCTTAAGTAAACGATCAATCAACATATTGCAGAAGCAGCGGCAGAACATCTCTGGCATAGGTAAAGAAACCCTTTCTTCATATGATAAAACTATTGAATCCTCGTATAACGACCTTTCTGGGTATCTGATCAAAGCCGAACGTTACGGTGAAGCCTCGTTTGTCATGGGCATGCTCAAAGAGAAAGAACAGTTTGAACTGCTCCGCCGTGACCGGCAGACTGATATTGCCACCCGCATAATTTCCTACAACGATGACGAAGCACTATTGGCTACACGCTTCGACGAACTTGGTTCTACCCTTTCTACCCTCGGCAAGCAGGAAGAAGCCTTGAAGCAGATCAAAGACCGCACACCCAAACAGAATCTGGAACTATCATCAATCAAAGAACAACTCAAAAAGGTGAACCAGGAATTTTCCGAATTCCTCGACAACCTCCAGGAAGCACTGCCTCCACGGGAAGTCACCCAGATAGATCAGGATTCATACAAACTGATCAACATGACGGATGCTGATGCGAATACCGTCGCCATCTTCACCGTCACCGCCGAAGAGAGCTTCCATGCCGTTATGGTCACTCCCCACGGACGCAAGGCATTTTCAGCCGAGCATAAAGCCACCGACATCGCCACCAAAGTCCTCAAATTGAGAGAACTCCTCAAAGATCCAGAAGATACTGACTACCTCGACCTATCAAAAGAACTGTACGACATAATCATCCGACCGATGGAAGAGGAACTTCTTTCCGGTGAATATACCACCATCCTCTGGATGCTGAACGGTGTACTGCGCCTTCTTCCCCTGGCTGCCCTGCATGACGGCAAGCAGTTTGTACTGGAAAAGTTTCGGAATGTTTGCATAACAACTTGCAGCACCATCGGCCAGCAACCGCACGAAAGCTGGAACGGCCTGGGTATGGGCGTCACCCTGAAGCATGGGGATCACAGCCCATTGCCGGCAGTAAAGGAAGAGCTGGAAGGTATCATCAGCATGGATAGTGCTATCGGAATCATGCAGGGAGATATACTGCTGGACGAAGCGTTTACCCGCGATGCCATGGAATCGCATCTGGAAGATGGCTATAAGGCCGTACACATTGCCAGCCATTTTGAACTGAATCCCGCCAATGAGACCATGTCCTATCTGCTTCTCGGTGACGGCAGCAAAATCAGAATGGACGAACTGCGTAGTATTCCACGGCTTTTCAAAGGTGTTGACTTGGTTGCTTTCTCCGCTTGCAGCACTGGTCTCGGTACTGCAAGCACACGAGGTCGAGAGGTTGACGGTATTGGCTATCTTGGAGAAATGCAGGGAGCAAATACCGTAATGGCAACCTTATGGCCAGTGGAAGACAAAAGCACCAGTATGCTG
>CAIMXI010000049.1 GCA_903845365.1 uncultured Geobacteraceae bacterium
ATAATTGAGCGGTTGATGAAAGGCCAGATGTACTCCTTAAACATGGACGGCATAGATCGGGCAATCAGCTATCTGAGTAAATAATAAGTCAATAAGGAGAAGAGCAATGGCTGTGACTGAAGCATACATCTGTGATGCAGTTCGCACCCCGATCGGCAGTTACGGCGGCTGTCTATCCGGCGTTCGGACGGATGACCTGGCAGCGCTTCCGATCAAAGCTCTAATGGAGCGGAACCGGGCGGTAGATTGGAACCAGCTTGAGGAGGTCATGTACGGCTGTGCCAATCAGGCCGGTGAGGACAACCGTAACGTCGCCCGCATGGCCGGCCTGCTGGCCGGACTTCCGCAGGGCACTGGTGGGGTGACCTTTAATCGCCTCTGCGGTTCCGGTCTTGATGCCGTGGGCACCGCTGCGCGGGCAATCAAAAGCGGCGAGGCGCAACTGCTGATTGCCGGTGGTGTCGAGAGCATGTCGAGAGCCCCATACGTTTTCGGCAAGGGGACAACACCGTTTTCACGCGACGTCCAGCTTTATGACACAACCATCGGCTGGCGTTTCGCTAATAAACTCATCAAGGATCAGTACGGTATCGATTCCATGCCGGAAACCGCCGAAAACCTTGCCGCTGACTATGGCATACTGCGGGGCGATCAGGACGCTTTCGCACTGCGCAGCCAGCAGCGGGTTGCTCAGGCGCTTGCCGCAGGAAATTTTAAAGAGGAGATAATTCCTGTCGTTATTCCTCGGCGTAAGGGGGGCGACCTGATTATCGACTGTGACGAGCATCCACGACCGGAAACAACCCCTGCCGATCTGGCCGCGCTGAAAACTCCTTTTAAGGCCAATGGCTCGGTGACTGCTGGTAACGCTTCCGGAGTCAATGACGGTGCGTGCGCCCTCCTGATAGCATCCGGAGCGGCAGCAGAGCAAAACGGCCTGACGCCGAAGGCGCGTATTGTTGCCATGGCTACTGCCGGCGTGGCACCCCGTATAATGGGGATAGGACCTGTACCGGCAACACGTAAGGTGCTGGATTTGGCAGGGCTAAAGCTTGAGCAGATGGACGTAATCGAACTGAATGAGGCGTTTGCAGTTCAGTCTCTGGCTGTGCTGCGTGATCTCGGGCTCCCCGATGACGCCCCGCATGTCAACCCGAACGGCGGCGCAATCGCCCTCGGGCATCCATTGGGAATGAGCGGCGCCAGGCTGGCCACCACAGCCATGTACCATCTGCAGCGCAGTGGCGGTAGATACGCCCTCTGCACCATGTGTGTCGGCGTCGGCCAGGGAATAGCGCTGATTATCGAGCGGGTTTGATGACGCATTACTACATATTCTGAAAAACAACAGAACGGGAGGATTTATTTATGTCAACTACAGCGTATCGTTGGTCGATGACCGCCGCGGGTGAGCCCATGGCTAAGAGTACTTTTGATCTGCCTGCACCGGCAGCGGATGAGGTGGTAGTGGAAGTTGCCGGTTGTGGCGTCTGCCACACCGACCTTGGCTATTATTATGACGGCGTCCGCTTCAACCATCCACTGCCTCTGACGCTGGGGCATGAAATCAGCGGTCGGGTGGTCGCCGCAGGGGCCGGTGCTGAGGCGTGGCAGGATAAAGCGGTGCTGATACCGGCTGTCATGCCGTGCGGAGTATGCGAACTATGCCTATCCGGCCACGGTACGATATGTCGCAAGCAGCAGATGCCGGGCAATGATATTCAAGGCGGTTTTGCCAGCCATATTCTCGTTCCGGCCCGCGGTCTCTGCCCGGTAGACGAGCGGAAGCTGAAAGCGGCCAATCTTTCACTGGCTGACATTTCTGTCGTCGCCGATGCCGTGACCACGCCGTATCAGGCGGCGGTTCAGGCCGAAGTTCAGCCGGGCGATCTGGCGATTGTTGTGGGGATTGGCGGCGTTGGCGGCTACGCAGTCCAGATTGCCCATGCCATGGGGGCAACTGTGGTCGCCATCGACGTTGATCAGGCCAAGCTTGATAATATGGCCAATTATGGTGCCGGATTAACTATCAATGCCCGTGAGGTTCAGGGGCGTGACATGAAAAAAGTCATCACCGCTTTTGTCAAGGAAAAGGGGCTGGCTCAATTCTGCTGGAAAATTTTTGAATGCTCCGGAACAGCGATCGGTCAGGAAACCGCATATAGCCTTATGACGTACGGGGCGACCCTGTCGGTAGTCGGTTTCACCATGGACAAACTGGAACTTCGTCTCTCCAACCTGATGGCCTTCCACGCCCGCGCACTTGGCAACTGGGGCTGCCTGACAGAGCTGTATCCTGCAGCACTCGATCTGGTGCTGAACGGTAAAATTGCGCTGGCACCGTTTATTGAAAAACATCCACTTGATGACATCAATCAGGTTTTTACCGCCGCCCATGAACACAAGCTCACCCGGCGCGCAATCCTGGTTCCAAACGTGTAAATTCATAAATCCAGGAGACAAGACCATGAGTGAAAATCCTCTCAAAGTATCCATGGAGCGCGACGGCAAACTGCTCCACCTGACGCTGGCCCGTCCAAAGGCCAATATCGTTGATGCCGCCATGATCGCCGCCCTGCGCGCGGCGCTTGACGAACATCTGCCTAAGCCGCATCTGCGAGCTGTGCTGCTCTCGTCTGAAGGTCCGCATTTCAGCTTCGGTGCCAGCGTCGAGGAACATCTCCCCGATTCATGTGCCCAGATGCTGAAATCTTTGCATGCACTGGTGCTTCAACTCGTAGAGAGCCCTGTGCCCGTACTGGTGGCCGTGCGTGGTCAATGTCTTGGGGGTGGGCTTGAAGTTGCCGCCGCCGGGCATCTGATCTTCGCTGCGCCTGGCGCCATGCTGGGGCAACCGGAAATCAAGCTGGCGGTGTTTGCTCCGGCGGCTTCCTGCCTGTTGCCGGAACGCATCGGCCAGGCCCGGGCTGAGGATCTGCTCTTTTCCGGAAGAAGCGTTACTGCCGAGGAGGCTTTGAGGATCGGTCTGGTCAATGTCGTTGCTGAAGACCCCGATCAGGCTGCGCTTGACTATTTTGACCAGCACCTGGCTCCGGTCAGCGCGAGCACGCTGCGCTTCGCCGTGCGCGCCGTCCGGAGTGATGCAATGCAGCGTATCCGCGCCAAGATTGAATTTGTGGAAAAGATGTACCTGGAAGAGTTGATGGCGACCCACGACGCAGTGGAAGGGCTCACCGCTTTTGTTGCCAAACGGGCGGCGGTATGGCAGGATAGGTAACCTTTCTTAAGAAGGAGACCTGTCCATGTTGAAAATTGCTATTGTCGGTGCCAGCGGCTACACCGGGCTTGAATTAATCCGCATTCTCCACTGCCATCCGGAGGTGGCCGTTACCTGCCTGACTTCAGAGCAGAGTGCCGGCAAGCGTATTTCTGAGGTATTCCCTACCCTCAGGGGGCGGTGCGAACTCGTGCTGGAAAATCTGGAGCCGGTTCGGGTCGCCGAAAAAGCGGATATCATATTCACCGCACTACCTCACAAAGCGGCTATGGAAGTCGTGCCGACATTCCTTGATCTGGGTAAAAAGGTCATCGACCTGTCGGCTGATTACCGGCTTTCCGATCCGGCGGTCTATGGCCAATGGTACGAACCGCACATCAATCCGACCAACCTGAAGAAAGCTGTCTATGGCTTGCCGGAGATCAGGCGGGACAAG
>CAIMXI010000050.1 GCA_903845365.1 uncultured Geobacteraceae bacterium
CCTCAAATCAGCCAGAATGGGCACCGATTATCCGTGCCGCTGTCGATTCACCAAGCCATATTCAGAAGGCCATTTCCTTCAACTATTCTGCTCTTGACGTAAAGGCACCCGAGGAAATAGAGGAGAATGGACTCCATGAAGAGATCAACAGTCTGTACGGTCAACTTTGTCACGAAGTACGGTTGGCAGCCCGTCGTACTTTTGAACAGTCTTTTGTCGGGAAGACTGAGATTACCCATAAAACACTCAGGCCAATCATGTTTATCCGTGAGAAGTTGGCAGGGCTCCTGTTTCTTGAACCATCTATCGCCGAGACCATTCAGATCATTGATGACACTTTGAAAAAGTTGCCAGAGATTGGACCGATAAAAGGCACTGATCTGAACATGGTGGGAGGATTGGTAGGAAGACAGCTTGCAAATTTGGGGCGTTTGGTCACGGTGGAACAACAGGTACGGGAAGAAGAGTATGACTATGATGATGACGAAGATCTCACGACGAATCCCGAGGAAATCATCATTTCACAGGATACAGGCGAGGTTGCACCGATAAGCTATGATTTCTGATGATGCTAAAGGGGGTCAGTGCTTTTATACGTGTCGTTCAGTTAAAATACTCGCAACTTTGATGACAGCAGCGGGCAAAAAGTCATTACTACCATGCCAACAGCAAGTAAATTGCCTTTCAGCAGATTGAATTCATCGAAAATTGTTGACCATTTCGCCTTCATAACAAACCGCCCCAAAACAACATCGAAGACGCCCATCACTAATGACAGGGAAATGCCAAGCTCTATGAGTCCTCTATCAGAATGGATATTCAGTATTGGTACGTAAAAAAAGCAGATCATAAGACAGAGAGCTAAGGCCGATACCAAGGACACTCTTTTAGCATTAGCTATGCCCAACCGCTTATTCAGGAAAACGGTTCTGGCAATCCCGTTCAATGTTTCTCCTGAGGCAACGAGTACATAGAAACAGGCTATTTTGACAATATCGAACAACTCCAAGTCAGTCTGCACCATTGGTAGTGTCGTCGATAGCCATTATCCGTTCTTTCAATTCTTTACCGACCTTGAAGAACGGCAACCTCTTGGGACCGACCGACACTTCCAGGCCTGTTTTCGGATTCCTTCCGGAGTAACCCTCATACTCCCGGATTTCAAAACTACCGAATCCTCGTATTTCAATTCTGCCACCGGCAATAAGCGTATCTGTCATACTGTCAAATATTTCATGGACCACAGCTTCAGCTGCTCTGATACTTTTACAGTTATTCAGTGCCAACTGTTCAATCAAATCAGATTTTGTCATTTTGTCTTCTCCGCAAGTGTAATTACACGTTCCGACCACGCAATGGCCCGGTGGTAACGCTCCAACTCATGTGATGTCGGAAGCCTGCCACTGGTCATTGCTAGTGACGCTTCACGTAACTCTTTCAAAGCTGCCAAAAGATCGTCTTCCATCAACTACACTGTTTCCCCTCCACACACACAAACTGCCGAATTTATTATCACAATCAATCAATTACAGTCCACGACTATTACACAACCCACGACAATATTAATGGAGAATATCATGATCCGTGACCAAGAACTTGTTGGCCTGGCAATGACGCTTGGCCGAGACGCAAAGATTAAGATTACCGTAGGTGGTGAGGAGTCATGCTGCAGTACGGATGGCTCACATATCAATATCGCCCAAATGCCGTCCACTCCACTCGGACGGATGTTGATGACTGGATTGGTGTTCCACGAAATCGGACACAAGAATCACACTACTGGCAGCAGACCAAGCGGATTACTCGGAGATATGATGAACGTCATTGAGGATGTCCGTGTGGATATGGAAACCATCAAGGCACGGCCGGGAACCTGTTTCAACCTTGAAGCAATCACCACTCATTACATGAACAAAGGGAGTCTCGCTCCAGCAACCTTTGCTCAAGCACTACTCGGTAAGGTTATGGCGTACGGGATTGGTAGAGTGCTGAAGCAAAAGTCCATCATGCCGCTTGAAACAGTTTGTAATGAAATGATTGACGATGCTTTTGGTACAGATTTCATTGATGACGTGGAAAACATCATCAAGGGCATTCCGAAGCTGAGAAGTACCAGGGACACTAATGCAATGGCACGCAAACTCATTGAACTGCTCGTTTATCAACCGCCACCACCAAATCCAAAGCCTAAGCCTAATCCTTCACAACAGCAGGATGAATCTCAACAAGGGCAAGGACAAGGAGATCAGTGCCACGGACTAGGACATGGACAGTGCCATCAACAGCAGACAGAAGATCAGCACCAAGAGAATCCTGTCAATCACCACGCTACGGGTACTGGAGGTGACGGTGCAGGAACAGGTGGTGGAAAACGTCCAACACCGGAAGAGATCGCTGAGATGTTGAAAAACAGTACTGGCTACGGCGATCTATCGAAACTGATACAGGCAGAACTCGACCAGATTGCCAGTGCTATTCCTCAGAGCGTATTGGATGGAATTCCGATATTGCCGGAAATCGGAAGATTGAAACCAGGATCAAGCAAATTGAACGAGGTTGAGGCTTTATCGGCAGCGTCAAGAATGAGAGCCAAGATGATGGGAATGTTGCAATCGTTAAAGATGATGCCACGTTCGCACGGACTATCCGGGAGAAAACTGGCACCTGGTCGTTTAGTAAAGTTGGGTTTGGGTGATCCCAGGATTTTCAGAAAGAAGGTCTCGACAGTTACGACCAATACAGCCGTCACCGTGCTCCTCGATTTATCAGGCAGCATGGACGACAAATGCCAGGTCGCCAATGCAGCCGCATTCGCATTGCACACGACGCTTTCAGGCTTGAAAGGTGTTGCCGTCTGCTCAATGGAGTTTAGCGGTAAGGACAACGATCCAGATGTCAATATCCTCGTGGACTTCGGTGCAAAGCCGCTGTCGGAAAACTTCAACCATCGTCCATCCGACGGCACTCCAACAGCCACTGCTATTTGGGCGGCACGCGCCATGCTCCTGCAACGCACTGAGCCACGCAAGATCATGCTGATCCTCACTGATGGTTGCCCTGATTGTGACAATGAAACTTGTGCCGCCACGGACAAAGCGATGAAGGACGGTATCGAGATTGCGGCAATCGGAATCATGCACACAGGAGTGCGGAGACTATGGGAAAACCATCGAATTATTCAGTCTCTGCAAGAACTGCCTGCAGCCATGTTCGGGGTAATGGAAGAGTTATTGACGAGTAGACGGTAAAAAGGGGGGGTGTTTATGAGTAGATCAATAGCCGACATTCTGGGCAAGAATTATCGTGACGAAATCGACTTTGACGAAACAGTAAGAATACTGGCAAGAGACTGGCATAAACATGAGCTTGCATACTTTATTGTTGATGCAAAAAACAGAGGATGGATAACCAATTTCAACCTTGGATTGGATGACGAGGGGTACAGTATATGAAAAATTATATGTCAATCGACCAGTATGGTCAGACCTATCACGATTTAGGCCCACATCCACGTAAAGAGCTGATTAATCGAATCGGAAGTAAGCACGTCAGCAAGATGTACCATGACAAGAATGACGGTAGCGTTGTTCACGTTGGCTACGTTATCGGCCAGCACTGGTGTACGCTTTACGAAGTCACACCATTTGAGAGGAGCGGATTATGAGGCAAGTCCACTGTGCACTTATAAAGGCCAGAAAATACTATGGCAGTCATGCAACAGGATGGGTTGCACTGGTTGATGGTCAGCCACACCATGTAAAGAGTAAAGCAGAAGCGCAGGAATTCATAAAATATTTTCAAGGTATATCTTCAGAGCCGGAGGTGGTGCAAATGATTGAAATAAGATCAATGCCTGAATTTGCAATGTTGATGAAAAGCTTCTTCGGGATTAAAGCGGCAAACAGGTTTATCGACCCCACCATGACGCAACTATCAGGCAAAATTGCGTTGGATCTATTCGCTCTTGATAATTATCTGCATGAGAAGCATGGCGAGTATGAAACAGAGCAAGGCATTTCAATGTCGGAGCTGATTGCCAAAGAGTATGGGACGAGCGCCCATCACTTCATTGCGAAGATGATGCTCTGATGATGAGTATTTACAGATAGGCACGGAAGTGTAACTAAAATGATAGTGTCAAAAGTTTCATGAAAAGCTGGGATGTAGAAATGGAAACGGCAAAGTCTGATAAAACCATACTCCACGAAGCTTTCCCTGTCTGTCCACAGAGTGGTTGACGGGGTTCGCTTGCTCTTTGGGGGGCTACTCACCCCGTCAAAGCGCACCACTCTGTGGCCAGACCATTAAGCTTATCGAAAAAATCAAAGTTGTCAGTAAATGTTCTTTGAAAAGGTGAAGTCAGGCTGCAAGCGAAAGGATTTTGGTCCACTTGGCTTGAATGGTTGGCAGTGCCTTTAGTTCCTGCAAAGGGACTGGTGGCAGATATTTGAGCGACATATGAGGCCTGAGAAAGTTGTAGTTGGTGACAAACAGCGTAGTTAAAGAAACCGCTCCGTTTGTGCTGTTGAATCCTGCTGCCGGCCTTACGTGATACTTGTATGTTCTGTTGAGGCGCTCTACGAGCTGTTTGAAGCTTCTGTACTCTTCTGACTCGGCATCAAGGTTTTGGAGGCCGATTACCTTTTTGTGCTGAATCGTCATTGGGTCGTCTGCCTGTGCGTTGATGAAATGAATGCCTGCCGGATATGAAGGGTTCCCGTCTGTAACGAGAGTAATTTTCTGATCGTCTGTAGCCGTTCTGATGGCCTCGTTCATAGCGATAACGGCAGGCTGTGTGCCTCTGTTATCAGCAACATGGTACGCGGTGATTTTCAGGTTATTTGCCGAAATAAAGAAGAATACATAGTGATGTTTGCCCAAGATCTTGATGTAGGTTTCATCACCGGCAGATATGTCATCAATCAGACCTTTGTGCTTGAGATTGAACCGATGGCA
>CAIMXI010000051.1 GCA_903845365.1 uncultured Geobacteraceae bacterium
AGCGTTTCTTACCACTGTGCACGGAATCCCGGGTCTCTTCATTCCACCCGAAATCACACATTGCGCGCGCAATTGACTGCGCAACGCGTGGGTCAATTTTCATGAGCAAAAAAGGGTCAATTCTGATGAGCGTTGAGGCAAGGAAGATTGCTTGCATGTAAAAACATAATAAAATCTATTGGTTTTACATGGAACCAAGGCCCTTCAGAAATAGTAAGATCATTATCTACTATAGCTTCGATCTTTCCAGCTCTTCTAGTCTCATGTAATCTGTCAATAATATCAATGTATTGGTCAAACATTTCCTTTGTGGTGGATGGATCAAGGTTGCTCATGGAAAGTTCGCCAATTGGCACTCTCCCAAGAGCATAATATACTGCATAATAGTGCGGCCAAGATGACCGACCTGCAAGCTTAGTTATATCCAAGACAGTTAATTCACGAGACTTATTAAGCGAGAGATGATCCTCAAAATTTTCTTGAGAAAGATAAATCATCGGTTATCCTTGATCGGCTATTAATGGTGAGGTACTTCAACTGTTTCTACAGATACTTTAGGCTCAGTTACTGGTACTGTTGTTGGTATCCCCATGTGTTCCATTATCCTGGTACTGATCCGCTAATCTTATACAGATGGGTGCAGCAAACCATTTAGATTAGTTCCAAGGACGTTTATTATTCCGGCTGAGCATGTATGTGTAACCATTCAACAACAGTTACACTGCTAGTTCCACGGTTATTTTTTCGTAACGCAAGTATGGAGCTCTGTTTTTTCCTGTCTGAGAAATCTCTACCAGACCTAGGCCAACAAGAGCCTTTACGTCATCAGATACATTTTTGATGTTCCTGGCTGATATCTCAGCTAGTCCACTTATCGAACCAGGATTCTTCTCACGAATCAACTTGAGTAACGCAAACCTCTGGGGAGTCATGGCCTTACGAAATGCTTCGAAATCCGTGAAATATATACCTTCAGGTTGCGGCTTTACATTCTCACCATTTTGAATTGCCTTAAAAGTATCAGAGAAATCTTTCAATCCGTCACGGAGCGACTTAATACCCATTGCAACTTTTTTAGCTTTCATAATACCTCCCGATAAACTCTTCAACATCGGCGATAAAATCATCTACCAGTGCATCTACGTCAATGAATACATAACTTGCCTGTTCTCCATCTATATGCCTGTGATCACCCTTACCGCGCTCATTGTCATAACCGACTACACGTTTACCATTAACAATATAGACGAGCGAATACTTTACCCCGTACGGGGTGTACTCAGTAATCGGAACAGACCAGATCTTCATTTCAACAATGTTACCATAGGTATCATTAAATCGGTCATGTCGTATTAGCAGTGCCTTCATGTTTGGTATCCTATACCATGCATATTTTTTTGTCTACTGTGAGGTAGATTCGTCATGTTCGACATCAACTGTTGTAGGTATCCCCATAAGTTCCATTATCCTGGTACTGATCCGCTCCATTGGATCACGCAAACGATCAGTAGTGATCTGGAGATAGCCACCAGTAACATCATTACCATCACTGTGGTTAAGTAACCGTTTCAGAGCAGCATACGAAATATCCAAACTTTCGGCAATAGTGATGAAAGTCCGGCGTAGGTCGTGTAAGCAGAATTTGATACCAGGCACAATATCGTCGGGATTTTCTTCAATTTTACGATCAAGCTCGGCCTTGGTAGTTACCTCATTCAAAGTAAGTTCAGTATAGCGTTCAATAAACATTATCTGCTTTTTCGGTTCTACAAGGTGCCCTGCTTCACCTGGGCCTGGGAAAACATATTCATCCTAGAAAAAGCATTTGAAACACGGAGAAACGGAGAACACGGAGTAAAATCTGAGAGTTATAGACTTAAACATTGCTTTTTAGATTCACCCTAAAGGAATAGGTTTTTGTTGTCTTAAGCCTTTGATTTCTCTGTGTTCTCCGTTTCTCCGTGTTATTTAACTGCCGTTTTTAGGATAAACCCGCCGCGCCCCTTGAGATGGATGGTTACAAATAAGCACCACGCAAAAAGGGCGGGATTTCTCCCGCCCTTCCGTAAATATTTACCGTACAGCAAGTTAGAACGTGTAGTTTAACATTAACGCAGTCAGGTAAGGATCGTCGGCATTTGCTACGCCGCCAGGAAGACGTTTTTGTGTTGTCGTTGTGCTATTCATGCCTTCACCCAGGAATACATAAGCCAACTGGAGGCTGGCTGTCAGGTTGCTAAACATCTTGTAGTCAACCTGAGCATTCACCTCGGTGCCGATTGAAGCAGAGACGTCAGCAGCAGCACCAATGCCCTGCTTCTTGGAAGCAGCGGCGTAACCAACGTTGGCAGATGCGGCCAGCTTGTCATTGAACTTGATGTCATATCCGAGGGTAAAAAGTGTAAGGCCACGGTTATTGTTATTGTTGAACTGAACAAGCGCTTTATCGGTGTCCATGTTAACAACGTTTCTCATGAGGAGCATCATCTTTGAGTCATAATAGGAGGCTGAAGATTGCTTGGCGCCAGCAGCAGCACCAGCGTAACTATCTACTGACTGCCATGCGTCGGAGTTATGCGGATCTTTGTTATTATCGCCAGTCAGGTACAGAACATTTGCGCGTATAGCTCCAGCGGCACCGAGATCGGCCTTGACCGCAACCTGTGCAGCGTATGCAGAAAGATCCCTTGTACCAGTGGTGGTGCTAATCGCTTTGCTGCTATCCAATGCATCGCCCCACTGATAGGCGAGGAAGGCGTCAGCGGTGATAATCCCGAATTTAGCAGCAGCATTTGCACCAACCATATGGAGATATCCAGCGTTGTATAGATCATCTTTATTAACCAGATAGTATGAACCGCCGACGGTCAAATCCTTGGAAACAGCGAACTTGCCATCAAGCAGATATAAATCGAGATTTTTTCTACCGATAGGATTGGCTGTAACCCCTGGTGTAGCACTAGGAGTGACTGCACCATAATCCTGCAAACGGAAGAAGCCGGCAGTTGCTGTCGCAGCACCGAACTTTTTAGCGGCAATTATACCACCCATGTCATCAATGATGAAAGTCCCTTTATAGGCATCGGATATCGGCTGGATACCGGCCTTGACATTTGCCCCGGTCAATGGGCAATTAAAATCAAGAAACACATTTTTGGTCTCAAGGTTAACTGTATCAGCAGCCATACCGCCACCCAAACCACGACCATTGTTATACGCTGTATCGCCCCAACTGGAGTCGATCTCGAAATGAGTGACAAGTTTCAGATCATCGCTCGCTTTAGCGATGTACTGCAGGCGGGCGCGCTGCTCAAAAACTGTCATGGTCGGCGCAGGATCTGCCGCTGTTCCAGCGTGCAACGCACCGCCGCCGGAGTTTGTATAATTACTCATCATTCCGCGCAGGCGGTACATGCCGTGAAACTCGTTCTCAAGTGCAAATGCTGGTACGGAAACCGCTGCCAGTGCTCCAACTGCTGTTGCGATTGCTACTGTTTTTTTGAAATTCATGTGTGTTCCTCCCATTTTTTTATGATAGCTGCTTACACAACTTCGATTAACTTACTGTCAGATTTCAATTGATGCTGTTGCTCACCACCTTTCTTATAAAATTTATTCTGCTCTTCTCATCTAAACATCACTATCAGAAACAAGACTATATTAAGCAAACACCTTTTCGCGTCCAGCTCATGAGAGAACGCGTTGCGGTACAATTTCTCAAACGTTTATTTTTGTTTTTCTGAAACGTTCACAGTGTATTTCGCTCCATATAGTCGCTACAGTTAGTGCTGAAGCTCAATGATTCTAGGTGGTTAGCTATTTTGCTGGTTCGTTTGTTTTAGACCTTGTTCTATTGAATCGGGGCAAATATACAACAAATCAAACGTTTGTCAACATTAAAATCACTATTAATCCATAAAAGTGAAATAACGACCTATTTTATATCACTTTTGCACCGTTTAGTGCCCCACCTGACACAGCTCAGTCAGCACGCCAAGAGTGGTTTTAGGATGTATAAAGGCGATGCGCGTCCCATGCGCGCCATTACGCGGCTTTTCATCCACCATGCGGACACCATCCGACAACAGCCTGGCAATAGCCGCCTCTATATCGGTAACTTCGTAGGCGATGTGGTGGATGCCAGCACCGTTTTTTTCGATAAACTTGGCAACCGGACTCTCTGAGGAGGTCGGTTCCAACAGCTCGATCTTGGATTCACCGACCTCCAGCATAGCCACCCGCACCTTCTGCTCAGGAACTTCTTCGATCCCGGCAAAAGCCATCCCGAGGTTATCGCGGTAGAACGGGATAGCGGCGTCGAGGGATTGTACGGCGATGCCGATGTGATTTATTTTTGTTAGCATTTTAGAACCTTTCTTAATAACACGGAGAAACGGAGAACACGGAGAAAATCATAGAACGATTCGTTTCATTCCGTCTTTTAAATACCTTGTGTAAAAATTGAAAAGCAAACCCACTTTGTAGCCAGAAAGCTTATAGATATGTATAAAGTTGAGCTTCGTGAACAGGTAGAATTTTCTCTACGCATTTAAGTTCAATTATCACCCTATTATCTACAACCATATCCATCCTCAGCCCATCATCAAGAAGAATGCTCTTGTACCTGACCGGCAACGTCTTTTGACGCTCAACAAGTACTCCATCTTGTGTCATTTCGTAAGCAAGACAGGCTTCGTAAACAGATTCAAGGAGACCTGGGCCTAATATTATGGCCTTACCTATGATCAGATTTGTTAGATCCTCATCTATAAGCATTTCTCCGTGGTCTCCGTCTCTCCGTGTTATTAAGTTGATTTATAAAACAACCGTCTCCGTATGTTTACCGAATACCCCTCTGAACACATCTGAAATTTCACCGAGTGTCGCATATACTTTCACCGCAGCCAGGATATACGGCATCAGGTTTTCTGTGCTTCTTGCCGCCTTTTCCAGGGCTGCCAGTGCCGCAACAACAGCCGCAGCATCTCGCCCCTCTTTCATCGCCGCCAGTGACGCTTTCTGGGAAATTTCCACCTCTTCCTTGACCCGCAGCAGACCGGTTGGTGGTGGCTCTTTGACGGTGAACTTGTTGACACCCACGATAATCAGCTTCTCTTTCTCAATGTCTTTTTGATAGGCGTACGCCGAGTCCTGAATCTCTTTCTGCTGGAAACCGCGCGAAATGGCTTCGACGGCGCCGCCGAGTTTGTCGATTTTTTCGATATAGTCAAGTGCCGCAGCTTCGATCTGGTCGGTCAATGACTCCACCAGGAACGAGCCGGCCAGCGGGTCGATACTGTCTGCCGCGCCTGACTCGTATGCGATGACCTGCTGTGTGCGGAGAGCGATGCGGACGGAGTCTTCCGTCGGCAGAGCCAGCGCTTCGTCGCGGGAGTTGGTGTGCAGTGACTGGGTGCCTCCCAATACGGCGGAGAGCGCCTGAATGGTGACGCGCATGATGTTGTTGTCCGGCTGTTGGGCGGTAAGGGTACAGCCGGCGGTTTGGGTGTGAAAGCGGAGCATTTGGGATTTCGGATCTTTGGCGCCGAAACGCTCTTTCATGATCTTTCCCCAGATACGACGGGCAGCACGGAACTTGGCCACCTCTTCAAAAAGATTATTGTGGGCATTGAAGAAGAAGGCCAGGCGCGGCGCAAATTCGTCTACATCCATACCGACCTTAATGGCAGCCTCCACGTAGGCAATTCCGTCAGCAAGAGTGAAGGCAACTTCCTGAACGGCGCTGGAACCGGCTTCGCGGATATGGTAGCCGGAGATCGAGATGGTATTCCACTTCGGGACATTGTCTTTACAGTAGGCAAAGATGTCGGTGATGATGCGCATCGACTCTTTGGGCGGGTATATGTAGGTGCCTCTTGCCATGTACTCCTTGAGGATATCGTTCTGAATGGTACCGGATATTTTATCTGCGGAAACCCCCTGTTTTTCGGCAACGGCGATGTACATGCAGAGCAGAACCGCAGCGGTGGAGTTAATCGTCATTGAGGTGGATACCTTGTCGAGCGGTATGCCGTCGAAGAGGATTTCCATATCAGCCAGAGAATCGATGGCGACACCGACCTTGCCGACTTCGCCCAGGCTCATGCCGGCGTCTGAGTCGTATCCCATCTGGGTCGGCAGGTCAAAGGCGATTGAAAGCCCGGTCTGCCCGGCTGAGAGAAGATATTTATAGCGCTCGTTCGACTCTTTGGCGGTGCCGAAACCGGCATACTGGCGCATGGTCCAGAAGCGGCCACGATACATGGTCGGCTGTACACCACGGGTATACGGGTATTCGCCGGGCAAGCCAAGCTGCTCTTCATAGCCGGGATAGTCAAAACCAGGGGTAAAGCAGCGCTCCATCTCAATATTGGAGGAGGTCAGGAACGGATCCATCCGCTCCGGTGATTTGGTGAGGCTTTTGACAACCTTCTCATTCCATTTCTTTTTGTTCTCTTCAATGTTCATTATTCTGTATCTCCTTTATACCAAATTGTGTTCAACCAATCAAAGACAGGTATAACACGGAGAAACGGAGGACACGGAGTAAAATCGGAGTATTACAGATAAAATAAAAAGTTTTAAGGTCACAAAAAAGTAATTTCCTGATTCGTCCTGATTCGCCGCTTGATTCAATAACCTGTCATTCCCGAGGTACTTATCGGGAATCCAGTCTTTAAAACCTTAAAATCTGGATCCCCGATAGAGACATTCGGGGATGACAATCTTTTTAGCGGCGTTTTGTAACCAATCAGTAGTAATTTTGCTTTAGACCTTGTGCCTCGCATTTCTCGTTGGTCTCCGTGCTCTCCGTTTCTCCGTGTTATTAAAAAGGTGTGATTTTCCGAGTTCAATAAAAAACCAGGGGAGAAGTTATACTCCCCGCCCTGGCTTTTGCTTCTTCATCAGTAACTCGTGCCTGCTTACAAAACCGCTTTCAGATACTCCGTAGTCCGTTCTCGTTTTTCTTTTTCAACCGCCTTCGGGTCTACTTCGACGAACTTCTCATCCGGCGTGATCTTGAAGAGCGGCTGCCCTTTCTGGACGATGGAGCCATCTCCGCTCTGGATGACAATCTTGTCGATTGTGCCTGAGTAAGTTGCCCGGACGGTATTAAACATCTTCATGACTTCGATGATATACAGCGCCTGACCCTTTTCAAAATGCATCCCTTCATGAACGAAAGTCGGCAGTCCTGGCGCTTCCTGGCCGTAATACATGCCGCCACACATAGCGACTACTTCGTCGGCTTTCGTCGCAGGAGGCGGAACCAGAATTTTTTTCATGCGGAGCTGAAGATCTGTATCAAAAAGGTAATCCGGAATGGTTACTTCAAGATCATCTTCGACCTTGAAATCCCAGAAGTTGGTTTTATCTGCGACCAGGAACAACATCCCGAGCAGTTCAACCCCGGCCTCAAAACCGAAGTGTGATGAACGTATCTTCTCCCACAGTTCGGCTGAAAAACCACCTTGAGGCTTCTCCTTCTGAAGAATGGCGTCAAGTTTTGCATGGTCATCGGCACCCAGATTGAATTTCTCGTTGAGCGTTTCGTAGAAGCTGAGCGCTCTCTGCAGAACCTCGTTATCATGACTCCAGATGACTTCGGCAGCGGGTACGTGGCGCCGGTAGCGCATATTCAGATAATTGTAGGTTTCATTGAGAATGATCAGCGGGTTTTTCAACCAGACTACGCTCCCCTTTTCGATCTTGAAGTTCTTCCGGTTGAGGCTCAACCAACCGGCCAACAGATGCGGATCTTCGATGAATTTTTCGATCGGACGGGTTACCAGGGTTCCCTTGCGATCAAGCGTCTGTGACATGGTTTTGGCGACATCCGGCTGATTCGGGAACTGGTCGGCAATCATCTTAGCGTAATGCTTCTTCATCTGGATAAAGGCAAAAACCGGATCAAGCTTGCTTGCCTCTTCCTTTAAAAGGCCGACCAGCGTCAAATACGGCACGACGAAGCGGGTAGTCGGCTTGGCCATTACGTTATAGCCGAGGAACCAGTTGACCAGGCCGTAATGGAACTCAAGATTGGTGCCGACATCGTTGCCGCGTAATGTCGTATGGCAGAGGACTTTTGCCATCTGCTGGTAGCTCTCAAGGCGGTCGTCACCCTTCGTAAGGAGCAGTGCGATGTTGGAATCGTATGCCCCGGCGACCCGATAACGCATGAACATTCCTGTGTCGGGATTAACCAGGCAGATACCCTGATCATCGCGGATTTCACCTTCAATCGGCTTTGACCAGTAACGGATCATGCCACCCGCGTGCGGAGATAGTGACGCGTCGGTGGCATTCAGACGCGCTTCGGCGGAGGCGTTGAAACGGACGAAACGCTCTGGTTTCGGCAACCGCTCCTTGTGGCGGGCGATAAGCGCCATCGCTTCGACGAGTGACTCAACGACAAAGAAGTCATTCTTGTCTTTGGGGTTGGTGAATTTAAGGCTGTAGCAGAGTTCGGTAACACGATGCTCAACCTGAATACGGGTGTTTACCTCCATGAAATAGTGACGGTCACGGTCAACAATGCACTCGAAGGTTGATGCGGAATCAAGACCGACCGCCAACCCGAAACGAGCCGACTCTTCCTCCATACGCTTAAGCACCTTCAAATCGCTCTCAAGCGCCTTTACCTCTGCCTTACGGCCCGCTTTTTTGGCACTTTCAATGGCGGTGGTCAACCCTTCCTGGGTAACAGAAATCTCCAGCAGTTTTTGCTCATGCATCTGAAGGGAGCAATCACGTCCACCTAAAGAGACGCACCAGACACCATTACCGAGCAGTTGGATTTCATTGTGGCGGGTCTGTTCAATGTTTAGCTCAACCAGCACATTTTTATTGTCGCCAACTCCATTGGCCTTAACCTCATTCAGCACTTCACGCACCAGCGTCGGCGCTTCCTTGGCAGCTTCTGCAATCTGTTTGTCGGTTGCTTTCTTGAGCGTCAGAAGGGAGGCGCCGAGGATACGCTGACCTTTACCGCCGCCGCCACCGATCGCTTTAATACGGAAGCGGCTCTGCGGATGCTTTTTAAAGAGCTCGACAACTTCTATCTGCACCTGGGCACAGAGCTCTTCAATCGAGAACAGGTCAACTCCCTTGCGATACGAGGCCATCAGGATGTGATCTGCCAGATCCGCTAGATCAATCTTCTTATCGCCCAGAACCTTCTTGTCGCAATCGAGTCCTTCAGCGTCGGCAATTTTAAGCAGTTTTTCGCGAGTCGGGAACTTTTTCAGCAGCGTCAGCGCCGTGATATTGTTGATACCGGGGGTAACACTGACATTGACCGCCAGGGCGGTGCGTTTGGCTTCGTCTTTTTTTCCGGCTTTTGCCTGTGTTCCGGCACATGGTCCGATAAATTTGAGCCCGGCGTTTTCGATGGTCGCGACAAACTCTTCATCCTCAGCCATGAAGCCGTAGCCGGCGAAAACAGAGTCATAGCCGTTATCTTTGGCAATGGTAATAATCTGGGTCATTCGCTCGACACGTTCTTCCTTGCTGGCTCCACTGTAATCGGGCACCCGGTGGACACGGGTAGAATCGGTCAACTGGCGCAGTTCCGGAGCCAGAGCGTTCGGGTAGACGATGGAATCCTTCTCGGAGAGGAGAATGCCGTAATGGGAAATCCCCATCTCGGTATAAACATCCATCGCCTCTTTGCGAATCGGTCCACGGCAGACGATCAGTGGCTTTAAGTCTTCACAGGCAAAAGAGCGTACCCATTCGGATTGTGACAGGCTCAGGCGACGGTCGCGGTGGATCAAAGGGTTGTGCTTGTAATAATCAGTCATCGCAATGTATCTCCAATCATGTAGTCGGATAAAATTTATATCAATGGAACTCTCTCTGGATGCCGCCCATCGGCGATGGCTTGTAATGGCGCAGGAAGAAGTTCATGTTTTCGCCCAATACCTTTCTTAGATCGGTAGGCATGACGATTGACGATATCGAACCAAGCGCCAGACCTTCTCTCGGGTTCATCAACTCTTTCTCGTATCGGGTGCTAAGTGCACCTTCCTGCAGTTTCAGCCACTCTCCGGCCTCTTTTTCAGCATCTTTTTTGGCATCATCACCATTCATTCCGGCTGCGATGCGCTCTTTGACGCCGGTTTTTACCATATCAGCAGCAGTGCCGCGAATCTTGCGCATTTCATCCTTGTAGACAAACTCCTTACCTGCCGGTCCCATAACCGCGAGACGGGTAGTCGGAAGCGCCAGAACCAGATCGGCACCGGTCGGGTAGTTGTTGTAGGATGCGTAGGCACCTCCGTAGGCGTTACGCAGGATCAGCAGAATACGCGGTGTACGGACATCGACGATGGAGTCGAGCATCGTGCGACCGGCCTGAACGATGCCGCGTGACTCCTGCTCTCGACCGGGAAGGAAACCGGTGGTATCTTCCATGAAAATGATCGGAATATTGTAAATATTGCAGAAGCGGACAAAACGGGCGATTTTGACGGCTGAGTCGCAATCAATCTGACCGGAGGCCACTGCGCTGTTATTGGCACAGAAACCGACAACATTGCCATCAAGGCGGCCAAAGGCTGTGACAACTTCACGGGCGCGCTCCGGCTGCAGCTCAAAATAATCGCCGTGATCGCATATCTGCTGGATCACGATTGAGACGTCGAACGGGGTGTTGAAGCCGGTCGGCGAGTTAAACGCTTTTTTCAGCAGCGTGTTGATCTCCCAGGTTTTCCGGTCAAGTGGGTCACTGGTCGGCAGATAGGGGGACATCACACTGTTGTTGTCGGGAATATAGGAGAGCAGCCGCAGCGCCTGCCGAAGAGCCGCAACTTCGTCATTAACGGTTAAATCGGCAACGCCGGACTTGCCATGGACTTTAGGACCGCCCAACTCCTCAGGTGTAATATCTTCGCCAAGCACCGATTTGACAACACCAGGCCCGGTCAAACCGAAGAAGGTGTCATTCGGCTGAATGACAAAACTCCCTTGGCGTGGAAGATAGCTGCCGCCACCGGCGTTAAAACCGAACATGCACATGATGGAGGGGACGACGCCACTGATTTTGCGCAGTGCCGTAAATGCCTCGGCATAGCCGTCAAGACCGCCGACACCGGCAGGCACAAAAGCGCCGGCACTGTCGTTCATGCCGATAACCGGAATACCCTTTTCCCCCGCCATGTTAAACAGTTTGGCAAGTTTGCTGCCGTTGGTAGCATCGATTGAGCCGGCTCGCACGGTGAAATCATGCCCGTAAATGGCAACGTCACGCCCCTCTACGTTGATAATGCCGGTAACCAGAGAAGCGCCGTCCAGATTTTTGCCCCAGTTCTGGAAGAGGATATTCGGCTGACTGGCTGTCAAGGTGCGAATGCGCTCCCACACGGTCATGCGCTTCTTGAAGTGCTGCTTCTCGATCTGGTCGATGCTGACCGAATGAATCGGTCGCTGAATCAGATCGTATCCCGCCTGCATGGCCTCTTCGTAGCCACCTTTTTTGCCCGGGATTTCACCAGGAATGTTAAATTCCTGCGTTTCTGGCGGTGCGAACGGGTTTTTCAGTGATGGTTTAATTGCAGTTTTTGACATCTTCGCCATCCTTCCTGTTTGATTGTATACATACTTGATCTGTTTAACGTGTAACGACGGCCAGCACCTTAACTTCTCTGCCATCCTTTGAAAGCAGGCGATGCTTTAAAGATGAATCAAAATATACACAGTCCCCCTCTTCGAGAATAATCCGGTTTTCGTCAAGGAGGAGTTCTGCGGTTCCGCTCATAACAAAGAGAAACTCTTCGCCGTCGTGATTGTAGGTGTTCTCTTCAAGCGCCTTTTCGGTAATGGAAAGCAGAAAAGGTTCCATCTTCTTGTTTTGCTTATGAAATGACAGCGATTCGTATGAATATCCCTGACTGGTGCCGGCTCTTGAGATAACACGGGGAATAGATTTGCGCTCGTGCGACCGGACAACTTCATAGCGGCACTCTTCTTCATCCTCGGTAAAAAAAAGACCGATCTTTACATCAAAGAACTTGGCGATTCTGGACAGGGTTGCAATCGGTGGTGAAACATTATTATTTTCAATCTGGGAAATAAGTGCGGGCGAAAAACCGGTCTCTTTGGCCACAGCCTGGAGTGTCAGCTTTTTTGAAAGGCGGAGCTTTTTAATTTTAGCCCCGATGTTGAATTCGCGCATTCAAGCCTCTGACAATAAAAGTAGAACTCGGTTTCAGTGCGGGGTTTGTATACAATTTGCTTTACAATGTCAATAAAATTCCTTCTACAGAAGCTAAAAAAACAACAGCAGGGGTAAAATAAGTTTACCTCAGGTAAATTCGTCTCTTTTACGGTTTCAGCTTGCGGGCCAACAACTGCAGTGTATGAACTACCTCAGTATTCGAGCCATGTTGTTTGAGGCCGTCTGCCAGTTGCATCATGCAGCCGGGACAGCCTGTCGCAACAGCCTGGGCCCCGGTGGCCTCTATTGCCGCACTTTTCCCGTTGTTAATATTCATGGACGAATCGTAGTGATATACATTGAACGTCCCCCCGAGGCCGCAACATTGGTCGGCACCAGCCATCTCCACAAGCGTAACTCCTGGTGTTCCCTTTAGCAGCTCTCTTGGTTGTTTGACAACTCCTCGCGTACGCAGATGACACGGGTCATGGTAGGTAACGCTGATCTCTTCGCCACTGCCGGTTTCAGTGGTTTCAAGCCCCAACAGGTGTAGCAGTTGAGAAGCATCCACCGTTTTTTTCGCCAAAGCATCGAGCCGCTCACGCAGCTCCGGATTACGCTTTCCCACCACAAGCGGGTAGAGGCGATGCAGGGCGCCGCTACAGGTAGCACAGGCGCTCATGACGTAATCAACTTCGTATTTCTCAAATTCGGCCAGGTTTTTTTCGGCAAGATCGCGCACCGTTGCCAGGTCACCGCCTGACATACCAGGCAATCCACAGCACTGCTGCCCTTTGGGAATAATAATCGTACAGCCAAGGTGACGAAAAAGAGCCAGGGCGGCCTCACCAACTTCGGTATAAACGAAATTGGTCATACAGCCGACAAAAAAGGCAATGTGCGGCTTGCCCGGTTCCCCCGGAATGACTTCCGGATGCTGATCCATAAAACTGTTTTCTGCAATTTCAGGGATGAAGCGCGTATTACCAACAAACGGCATCGGAAACCGGAGACGCAGACCGGATTTCTCCGGAACTTTTTTAAAGAACAGCGGCCCTAAGAGTGAAGCCATTTTAGACCCCATCTTCATCCGGGTTCTACTTTTAATTACCTGACCAACCGCCGCATGAAATGTTGTCAGACCGCGCTTCTTCGCAAGTGATTCACGGGCTGCAATAACGATCTCATCTGTCGGGACGTCATTCGGGCATTTATCCACACAACTGCCGCAGAGCAGGCATTTCGACATCGCCAGATACGTCTGGTCATCCAGATCTATATCGTCAGCAAGGATATGCTGCGCCAACGCCACCTTGCCGCGAGCCACCGCAGGTTCACGCTGAAACGCCGTAAAGGCGGGACAGTTCTGACGGCAGGCACCGCACTTGACGCATTTCTTTAACTGGTCTTCAACCCGTTTGAGGGGATCTTGAATTTTGTTCGACATTTTAAAACCTTTCTTTAATAACACGGAGCAACGGAGAAACGGAGAAAAACAAAGACGAATCAGACGAATCTTCTTGAAAAAGCCTTTTTGAAACTCACCTTTATGGTGAAGGTAGTATCTTGTGTAAGATCTTGATTTCTCTGTTGCTCCGTTGCTCCGTGTTATTCAGATTTTATTCTCCACTCTTCCAACGAAGCCAGCGCCCGCTCCGCAAGCTTCTGGCGCCGCTCTTTCTTCCTGATTCTTCCCGGTAACTCTGGAAACAGTCCATAATTCACATTCATCGGCTGAAAATGTTTCACATCGGCATTTGTAATGTGCCGCATCAATGCGCCGAGAGCGGTCTCCGGCGACGGCACAGGGATCGGTCGTTCCTGAACGAAATGAGCGGCGGCTATACCGGCAAGAAAACCGCTGGCGGCCGACTCTACATACCCTTCCACACCGGTGATCTGTCCGGCGAAAAAGATTCGCGGGTCGCTTTTCAGGCGCTGGCTTATATCCAGCAGAGCCGGAGAGTTGATAAACGTATTTCGATGCATGGAGCCGAGACGCACGAACTCGGCGTTTTCCAGTCCAGGTATCATGCGGAACAGCCGCCGCTGTTCCGGCCAGGTCAGCTTGGTCTGAAAGCCGACCAGATTATACATGGTCTTTTCACGATTCTCGGCACGGAGCTGAATGACGGCGTGAGCCTCGTGCCCTGTGTGGCTATTTAGCAGGCCGACCGGCTTCATCGGACCGAAGCGCAGGGTCTCAACGCCGCGTGAGGCGAGTTCCTCCACCGGCATGCACCCTTCGAAGTGAACTACTTTTTCAAAGTCGCGCGCCGGAACCTTCTCCCCACGATTCAGTTCATTGATAAACGCCAGATATTCTTGTTCATTGAGCGGGCAGTTGAGGTAATCATCGCCATCACCTTTCCCGTAGCGTGACGCAGCAAATATTTTTGTCATATCGAGCGAATCGGCAGTAACGATCGGTGCGATGGCGTCGTAGAAGTAAAGCCGGTCACCGGTCAGATGCGACAGGGAAGCGGTCAGGGCATCGCTGGTGAGTGGGCCGGAGGCGATGATAACAACACCTTCAGCCGGAATCTCAACACATTCACCCCGCTCAACCCGGATCAGCGGATGAGATTCTATCTTGGCGGTAACATAGGCGGAAAACAGCAGACGATCAACCGCAAGAGCCCCCCCGGCCGGAACCGAAGTAGCCTCGGCTGCCTCCATTGTCAAAGAGCCGCAGCGCCGCAACTCCTCTTTCAGCAATCCCACGGCATTGTCAAGTGAGATCCCGCGCAGGGAATTGGAGCAGACAAGTTCAGCCAGACCTGGCAGTTCGTGAGCGGGAGAGAAACGGAGAGGTTTCATTTCATAAAGGATAACGGAGACCCCGCGCTCCGCAGCCTGCCAGGCAGCCTCGCATCCGGCAAGACCGCCACCGATAATGGTTATGTGAGTATTTTGTTCTCTACTGTTTGCCAAAGGGGTTCTCCTTGATTTGTCCAGCATCTATATTCAGTTATTGCCCTCACTATCTAAGCATTTACTGGAAAGAATCCGTTTCGTCAATCGGCTTTGGTATTTGGCCCACCATCGACGTCCAAAATTGCCCCGCGCTCTTCTCACAAATAAGTTCAAATCATTTCTGGCGAATAACGTTTCTTTCGATCAAATTCTAATTTGCATCTTAGATGCATTTATGCATAATGCGCACAAGATGTTACTGTTGAACAAATAATCCCTCTCCCTTGGCGGGGAAAAATAAAGAGGAATAGAAAATGTCAGCAAAATCTTTACAATTGCCGCTTGATCGTGACAGCAAAACGCTGCAGATTGACAGTTTCAGCCAAGCTCTGGTAAATGCAATGGGTGTTGGCTTTCTTGCGGTCGACACTTCAGGTGTTACCATTTTGGCTAATGCGATAGCAAATGAAAGTTTTAAAGTTTTTCCCGGAACTGGCATGAAAGGAGCGTTCCCTGAGCTGTGGCCAAAGATCTTGGAAATTCTCAAAGGTCGAAGGCAGAATACTGAATTCTCACTCCGCCGCGGAAAGATAAATTACCTGATCAGGGTTAATCCTATTGTGGTTGACTCAAAACAGATCGGTGCTATTTGCGTATTTGTTGAAAGCTCCGGACTGGAAGAGATGGCCATGCAGATGAGTTTCTTTCAGGAAATCATCGGGGAGCTGGAGGCAATCATTAATTCTTCATCTGAGGGGCTCTGGATATGCGACGGGGAGGCCAATGTCCTCCGAATGAATCCTGCATCAGAGCGAATTCATGATGTTAAGGCTGAAGAGATAGTAGGTCGCAATATGCAGGATCTGGTAGATGAAGGCTTTATCGATAAATCAGCGACCCTTGAGGTTATCAAGAGCAGAGAAGTTGTCAATATTTTGCAACTTCGCAAAGGCAGGAAGCTGGTAATAACAGGTACTCCGGTATTTGACCATTACGGGAAGATGATAAGAATTGTATCAAGTGTACGGGATATTACCGAAATAGAAAAATTGCAAAGTGAGCTTGAAGAACAGGAGGCCATTAAGAACCAGCTACGCAATCATATGCTGGAGTTACAACATCTGGAGCTTGAATCAAGACGCGTAATAGCCAAAAGCCCCTGTATGCTGAAAGCGTTGCGACAGGCGATAAAGGTCGGCTCGGTTGATTCTTCGGTGCTTCTTCTGGGAGAATCAGGTGTCGGGAAAGGGCTCATCGCCGACATAATCCATAAACATTCACACCGATCGAAAAAACCGATTATCAGAATAAACTGCGGTGCCATTCCTGAGTCACTTATTGAATCTGAGCTTTTCGGATATGAGAAGGGGGCGTTTACCGGCGCAAAGACCGGTGGTAAACCGGGATATCTGGAACTGGCAGACGGAGGAACTCTTTTTCTGGACGAGATAGCAGAACTGCCGGTTCCTTCGCAGGTCAAGCTGCTCCGTTTTCTTGAAGATGGCCGCCTTACACGACTGGGGGGAACCTTCAGCCGTACGGTTAATGTTCGTATCCTTGCGGCAACACACCGAGATCTTGAGGAGATGATCGGGCAAGGAAAGTTCAGATTAGACCTCTACTACCGCCTGAAGGTGGTTCCTATAAGTGTCCCGGCAGTCAGGGAACGCAAGGATTGTATTCTCCCCCTCATTCAACATTATGTCGAGTACTTCGGGACGAAAAACGGCATCAGTAAACGACTTACCCGCGCCGCCTCGGATACTTTGCGGTCATATCCGTATCCGGGCAATGTACGAGAGCTGATGAACATCTGTGAGCGACTGGTAGTCATGTCAGAAACAGATCTGATTGATCTAAAGGATCTGCCGAATGACATTGTTCACCGAACAGAAGATGTGCCAGACAACGGAACGGAATGGATTGGTAACGTGACTCTCCAACAGGCAATGGATGCTCTTGAACGCAAAATGCTCGCCCAGTCCCAAAAGCTGCATGGAAATCAGAGACGCATGGCTGAGGAACTTGGAATCAATCAGTCAACGGTCGCTCGCAAACTCGAAAAACATGGCCTGAGCAGGTTGTATTTAAATCAGCATAAATGAAGAGGAATATTTGTAATGGTTATCGTTGCGTCACTCCTTACCGATATTCACTACCGATAATGACTTTAATCTTTTTGCCAAGCACATTCCCATCAAGCTGCATGTAGCACGGTAGTACAATACCCACCCAATGATTTGACCGTATGAACTACCTCATCTTTTAAAGATCATCAAAGGAAAATGACTTTTAGTGGGTCATTTAAAAATACCCATCTGGAACGTCTTGCACAGTCTGCTGCAGTGATCCTTTTGGAGGCGCTTTGGTAGGATGCGATTCATCAATAAGGAAGTAAATCCTTTCAGCATAATCATCCAAAATTTCCTATTCAAAGAACCTCCGTCGCCTGTTACAGTTGCGGGAAAGGACTTTATTTATAACAAATCTGAAGCCTGCTGAAAGATACTCTGGTAGTGAATAAAAAACTCCAAAAGATTACGAACTTTCGACAGGATAATTTTAAACTGCCTATTAAAAGCACTCCCATCTGTCTTCACTTTGTTGCTACGGCTGGCTTGTACCAATAAGCATAAGTCGCTCAGCAGCTTTTTGAAGGTGGGTCTCTGCTGCAAGTCGAGCATTTTCAACATTTTGTTCTTCGATGGCTAGAAAAATATATTCATGCTCCTTTATTACAATTGAATTATAATCTTTAGAAGTAGACGTGTTTCTTCTCGCAGTTCTGATAGCATGACGGACGTTTTCCTCCAAAAAAGAAGAGAGAGTCAAAATAAAACGATTATTAGTTGCCTTCACAATTTCAGCATGAAAAATCAAATCTTCCTCATTCGCAACCTCTCCATCTGAAATCGCTTTTATAAGTTTATCCAGCGCTTTTTTTATTGTGGTCAGTTGTTTTTTTGTGCGGCATCGTGCAGCAAGACCTGTCGAATAAACCTCGACAGCCATAAGCAATTCCAATATTTGTAAAACCTCCTGTTTGTCTTCAATGCTTGGGATGTCGAGGCGCATGCTGGCGCTGTGACCAGTTTCGCTAACGAAGACACCTCTTCCCTGCTGAGGTATGACCAAGCCGTTAGATTTTAACTGCGATATTGCTTCTCGAAGAACAGGGCGACTTACACCATACGTTTCACAGAGTTCAGGTTCCGTTGGAAGACGGTCGCCCGGTTTGTAAACTCCACTCTTTATTGCATCGTTGAGCTTTTTCGCAAGTTCATCAGTTAGAGTCAGGGATCTTTTTATAATGGAATTGCTGTTTCGACCATTCATTAACTATCTCCTCGTATAAAATTCACTATAGAATAAATAAAAAAATTTGCATCCACATGTTGTAAATAAATCATATTATGACATTATCACATTACCAATATCTATTCCAGATATTTTGTTGTGAATCTATTGCCACCTCCCCTGGGTGTGATGATGTATAATTTCTCTGCCAGTTACAAATGTGTATGACTGGTTCATCGCATTTCCGTAGAGACCCATCAATAATGAAAAATATGTATGAAAAATATGTATTGACAAATTCAAAACCCTGTATTATAGATCATGTCATCAGATGACATGATCATATTCTGTAACTGAAATAAAAATTTCAAGCAGCATTATCCAAGCTAAAGGAGGATTTGAAAATGATTAGAAAAATGATTGTCGCGTTGTCAATGTTCATTAGCAAAAAATGGTATTGTGTGTCACTTGCCCTGTGTGGAGTTATTTTTGCCACATCCGCACTAGCCGCACCAGTTAAAATGGCAATGGTCGAAAGTCTATCTGGGCCTCAGGCATCAACAGGCATTTTATACCTCACGGCCGTGCGGTATGTGATCAATTCCATAAATGCAACTGGTGGCTGGGGTGGGGAACAGATCCAACTCATAGAATACGATAACCAGGGAGGCACTTCCGGAGCATCTGACAAAGTAAAAGCAGCAATAGCTGATGGTGTTCAGGTTATCATTCAGGGGTCATCCTCGGCTGTAGCCGGACAGATTACGGAAGATGTGCGCAAACATAATCTTAGAAATCCTGGAAAAGAACTTCTATATCTCAATTTCGGTGGTGAGGCGCTTGAACTGACTGGTGAGAAAAACCATTTTTATCACTTCCGTTTCTGCACTAATTCGGATATTCGCGTTAAAGCTCTTGTATCTGCAATGAAGCAGGCTGGCGTGCTTGGCAAGAATATTTACTCCATGAACCAGAACTATTCATGGGGTTTGGATATGCAGAATGCAATCCTTGGCAACGCCCCGCAGGGCGGATACCAAATAGTTGGAACGACTCTTCACGATGTCAACAAGATTCAGGATTTTTCACCTTATATCGCTAAAATTAAAGATGCCAAGCCTGATACGGTTATCACTGGAAACTGGTCAAACGATCTTCTGCTGCTAATGAAGGCCGCTCACTCTGCCAACCTGAAAATCCGTTTTGCCACCTGCTTTCTCGACCAGCCGGGCAATCTGGCAAATGCTGGCGATTCAGCACTCGGCAGCTTCGTTGCCCACCCTTTAAACATTGAGGCTGCCGGCAAAGAGGGAGATAAGTTCGCGCAGGCTTACAAGGCAAAAACCGGGCATCTGCCATCTTATGTAGAGCCGCAAGCGGTTTATGGAATGATGTTGCTTGAAGAGGCTCTGAAAAAAGTAAAACCTGAGGCTGGCACGCTGAATATTACCTCGCTTGCTAAAGCGCTGGAAAACGCTCAGATCACTACCCCGCTTGGCAAAGCCACCATACGCTCCGCCGACCACCAAGTGATAATGCCCATAGCCGTGTCGGTCGTATCAAAAGATGCTAAATACAAGGTCGATGGCACGAATATGGGCTTCAAGCCGGTCAAGGTGTTCACCGCTGAGGAAGCGGCTGTTCCGGTGCAGGCAAGCAACAAGCTGCAACGGCCAAAGTAAAGACATCTTCGTGAAAATGCAAAGCCTTGGTCAAGATGCCAGGGCTTTGCACGTTTTAGCAACATAACAGCTCGATAATGCTTAAAGAGGATAACGAATGAATATCGACGGTACTACCGCATTGATCGGAATTATCGCCAATCCGATTGCACATGTACGTACACCGCAACTCTTCAACGAATCGGCAAGGCGCCAGGGTCTCAATGTCGTTTGCCTTCCTTTTCATGTACTGAACGACAATCTTGAAAAGATGTTGAATGGCGTACTGGGGCTCAGCAATTTGCGCGGTTTGATAGTGACTATTCCGTACAAGGAGCGTGTCCTCAAGTTTTGCGGCGCGCTTTCCGAGGCAGCACAAATTGTAGGTTCGGTAAACGCTCTGCGGGTCGATCACGTAAACGGCTCATTTGTGGGTGGTAATTTCGATGGTGATGGTTTTGTCGCCGGCCTGCATGAACGTGGTCATTTACTGCGAGGCAAGCGCGTTCTGATGGTCGGAGCCGGCGGGGCCGGTAAATCTATCGCTTATGCCGTGGCTCGAGAGCTTCCTTCTGAGCTGGTTATAAGTAATCGATCAATGGAACGGACAACAGGATTGGTTGAACGCTTACAACCTCTAACGCCTCAGGTTGCCATGCGCACAGACAGCAACAATCCAGCCGGTTACGACGTTGTAATCAATGCCACCTCGCTCGGTTTGCATGATAGCGACGAGCTTCCGCTGCCAGCGGAGCAATTGTCACCAGGCACACTGGTTTGTGAAGCGGTGGTCCGCCTGGGCGATACGCCGCTGTTGGCGTTCGCCAGACGACGGTCATGTGTGCTTCACCACGGCCAGTACATGCTTTATGGCCAGATTATCCAGATTAGCCGTTTCCTCGGAATTGATTTGATGGAGGAACATGTGGCACGAATTCTCGGCCCGGACGAGCAGTTTTCGACTGTGCAAGAATAGCCGGCTACAGAGTCCTGCCATGCATATTACACGCATACTTCTCGCAGAGGTTCAAGTACCACTTCCTCAAACACTCCGGCTTGGGCCAGTGGTGATCACCACCCGCGACTATGTCGCTGTACGCATCGAGACCGATGCCGGTGTATGGGGAGATGCCATAGGTTACCCCAGAGGCACGCCTTTGCTTGAGTCGCTGACCCGTATCAGCCAGAACCTTATTAATACAGACCCGCTCATGCGCCGGCAGGGACTGCAAGCCTTCTTGATGGGTAACACAACCTCCAGACCTGTTTATTCGCGAGCCGTCAGTCTGATTGATATTGCGCTGTGGGATATCGCGGCAAAAGTTTCCGGATTACCGCTGTACAGGCTTCTCGGCGGTCTGCGCTCCGACGTCCCGGTTACGGCTGTTGCCGGTTACTATATGGATACACGATCCCTGGATAATATCGCGGACGAAGTATCGCGCTGTATTGACGAAGGCTACGAGCGCGTAAAGGTCATGCTCAAAGGTGACGATTCTGCCTTTGATCTGCGTTACACACAGACAGTGACCAAGCGGGCACCTGGCCGCGTTGCGGCGGACGCACACTGGTCCTGGTCAACTCTTACGGAAGCACTCGGAGTGTGTCGCCGTCTCGACGAGTTGGGGCTGGCGTTTCTGGAAGATCCCTTCAATCCCCAGGATTGGCGGCTTACCTCGGAATTACAGCGGCACCTGTCGACGCCGATCGCTGCCGGAGAAGACGTAACGGATTCAAGAGCAATGCGGGATCTCGCAGAAGGAGTTTCCATAGTGAGGGTGGATGCAACAACTTGCGGTGGCATCACAGGTGCAATTAGCGCGATTCATGCAGCATCATTTGCTGGTCGCACCGTTTTTCCGCATGTTTTTGCACCTCTTCATCTCCATCTTGCGTGTGCGTTTTCTGAGATTGAAGGGGTAGAATACATTCCTTCCGAGTCCGGAGCAGACCCTTTGGAAGTATTGTTGAAGCGACCGATTACTGTAACGGATGGACGTATGGTGGCTGATGAGGAACCCGGTGCGGGACTTGAGCTGAACTGGCAGTCCGTCATGCAACGCTCCAGTCGCAGTGCCGTAGTGGAAACTGCGAAGAGAAAGGTTTCAATTACAGGCAGCATCAGCAAACAGGAGGATACTGGACATGAGTGAATCGAAAGCTGTAATTCATGGAATGCCGGGCCTGCAAGGTACCGACCACGTTGGCTTTACCGTGCCTGACATAGAACAGGCAACCGATTTTTTTGTAAATGTCATCGGCTGCGAACAACATTATGATCTTGGGCCGTTTCAAACTGAAGATGACCGGATGCAGACCCATCTCAACGTACATCCAAGAACAATCATGAGAAAGATCCGCTTCTTCCGCTGCAAAAACGGCAGCAACTATGAAGTCTTTGAGTACGAAGCTGCAGATCAGGTACTTGAACCGCCCCGAAACAGCGATATAGGCGGCCACCATTTGGCCCTTTACGTTGATGATGTCTACGCTGCAGTTGCACACCTGAAGTCCTGCGGGATCCGTGTGCTTGGCAATCCGACTGTACGGGAGACCGGGCCCAGTGCCGGGCAGACCTGGGTCTATTTTCTATCACCCTGGGGCATGCAGTTCGAGCTGGTCAGTTTTCCGAACGGGAAGGGATATGAGAAGGAGACAACGTCAAGACTCTGGCACACCGCTGACCGGCGATTTGACATATAGAGCGAGAATACAGCGCTTTCATGGAAAAAGCGGCAAGGAGGCCATTGACTTGAAGGCAGTCATTGCAGGTAACCCGGAAAAACCGGGCAAAATCCATGAGTACCGAACATACGTCATGCATCCTGGCACATTAGACGGCTATTTACAGCTTGTCGAATCAAAGCTGCAGCCCTTGCGCCAGGATCGCTTCGGCCGACTGCTCGGCTTCTGGTACAGTGAGTTCGGGACACTAAATCAGGTTCATCATCTTTGGGAGTTTGAGACTCTGGATCACCGCCAGGAGCAGCGCCGTCTTCTGGCTCATCAAAAAAGCTGGCGGGAGGAGTTTCTCGAAAAAGTCCTTCCGGCGATTCAAACCCAACAGATTAATTTCCTGCGACCTGCAATCACTGTCAATGTGCCAACCGTTGTCAGCGCTTTTTACGAGATGCGCCGATACCAGGCTGTGGTAGGGAAATCAGCTCAATTACTGCAAGAGGTTCTCCGACGACCGAAATCTTCAGAATGCACCCTTGCGGGTGTCTGGACAAGTGAATCGCCTGATCCGAACGAAGTTCTGGAGCTGTCGGCGTACCCCGATTTTCAGTCGCGTCTGGAGCAGGGGTTACAGCAGCCTGCCCAGTGTAAATGGGCCGGCACTGTTCAGGGACTAATGCTGGGAATGGTTTCGACGATGCTCCTACCGGCTGAAATTTCTCCGTTGCGCTGAATTGCAAAATGAACGTAACCACACTTGCCAAAGCGCTGGAGGATTCCAAGATCAACACACCGCTTGGAAAGATGCGCATGCGCGCTGCCGATCACCAAGCATTTTCTGCTCTTCACGAGATAGAAGCAGTGCAGGCAGAATAATAACAAGAAGGGTGTCTTGCATAAGATGGAGGGAATTTCATGGAATATTACGTAGTTTCATTGCTCAACGGCACCATTTACGGTCTGTTGCTATTCATGGTTTCGGCAGGACTGACCCTGATTTTCGGCATGATGGGAGTGCTGAATTTTGCCCATGCCTCCTTCTACATGGTAGGAGCCTATTTAGCTTATACTTTGCAGAAGCTGCTGGGGTTCTGGCCTGCCCTGGTGTTGTCGACGCTGCTGGTTGGTGTGATCGGGGCGCTGGTCGAGCGATATTTTTTGCGCCGGGTGCATAAATTCGGCCATGCGCATGAACTGCTACTGACTTTCGGCATATCGTTTATTATCGCCGAACTGATCAAGCTAATCTACGGCAACTTCCCTGTCGACTACAGGATTCCCAAATCCCTGGATTTTTCCGCTTTCACTATTTTCGGTGCGTCCTACCCTGCGTACCGTCTCTTGATGGGGAGTATTGCACTTGCGATGTTCGCCCTTATTTACCTTCTGCTAACCAGAACCCGGGTCGGGATCGTAGTGCGCTCGGCCATATACAAACCGAAGATGGCTGAGGCGCTGGGACACAACGTGCCAATGGTATTCATGGGAGTGTTCAGTGCTGGCGCTGCACTCGCCGGTCTTGCCGGCGCAGTGGCCGGAGCCTTCTATACAACCAATCCAAACATGGCACTTGAACTCGGTATCATGGTTTTCGTGGTGGTAGTTGTCGGTGGTCTGGGATCGCTTGAAGGCGCAATGCTCGCCTCGCTCCTGATTGGCTTAATCACCTCGTATTCGGTCGGTATCGATCGGAGTCTTGCCGATCTGTGCGCCCTGTTCGGAGCACGTGCATGGGCCGAGGGCGTGGGTGGCTTGATGACGCTGAAGATCTCAAGTCTTGCCGCAACAATACCATTCGCCTTTATGTTGATAATATTACTGGTGCGCCCATCAGGTCTCCTGGGTGAAAAGGAGTAACGGGATGAAGTATGTGCGTTATTTGATAGCAATTGCAATCATACTTCTAGGGGTACTGCCAGCAGTTCTGTCTCAATCGCTGGTCAACGCTGCGACCCAGATGCTGATTGCCGTCTTGTTCGCCTGCGCCTTCAATCTGCTGTGCGGACAGGGAGGTATGCTTTCCTTCGGCCATGCAGCGTACTTCGGTGTCGGGGCATTTGCCACAATCCACGCGATGGGAGACGGGAGTGTGGCAGGATTGTTGCCGACACCGATGCTTCCGCTCGCAGGCGCCTGCGCGGGGATTCTTGTCGGCATAGGCGCCGGATGGTTTTCCACCAAACGAAGCGGCGTATACTTTTCAATGATAACTCTGGCGTTAGCGGAACTGCTACACTCTCTCGCACCGCATCTCAAGGGAATGTTTGGCGGTGAGGCAGGCATTTCAGGAATGCGATCCCCCGCCTGGGGCCTGAGTTTCGGGACGAGTACACAAATATACTATTTGACCCTTGTATGGGTACTCGCCTCCCTCGCGGTGCTCTTTTTATTTACACGTACGCCTGTCGGTCGTCTCACTCTCGCTTTACGTGAAAACACCCACCGGCTGAGATTCCTTGGCTATGAGGTCCACAGGCTTAGAGTATTGGTTTTCGTTATCTCGGCTATGTTTGCCGGCATAGCCGGCAGCCTTCAGGTCATCAACAATGAGTCCGCTAACTATGTCGTGTTCGATTCACATCTCTCCACAGTTGTCGTATTAAATTCATATATCGGCGGGGTCAATGTATTTCTCGGGCCTGCGCTGGGCGCTGCAATAATGACATTTTTCGGATACGCAGTTTCAGACTTGACCCGATCCTGGCTTCTCTATCAGGGCATCCTCTTCGTTTTTGTTATGATGTTTTTACCATCAGGTCTTTCGGGCCTTCGTCAATTATGGCTGGGTGTCCGGCGATCTTTATCTGTCAGCGTTCTAGTGCCGATAGTTGCGTTTTCATGCGTAGCCGGTTTGATGCTGATTGGCGGGGTAATCTTCAGTGTGGAAATTTTACAGCGGATTTTTTCACAGGATTACCAGTCTCTTCTGGTGACAGCCGGCAGCGCCGCCTGGCCGTCCGTGAGCCTTTTTGGTTGTGATTGGCCTCCCGGCTCATTACTTACCTGGATTGTACCACTCGTACTTGTTATCGGCGGCAGTATTTTAGTGAAGGTTGTCAAGAAAAAGTTTCACACCCTGAATGAAGCTACAGCCACTCCTGATACAGAAATTCCCCTGCCTTGCGCGGCGGAAGATCTGCCCGATATAAACAAACTACATCATGTTGAAAGGGACTCTGCATGAATGCTCCAGTACTTTCTTTGCGCAATGTCCACAAATCATTCGATAAGGCACACATCATTCGAGGCGTCGATCTCGATCTCCTCCCAGGTGAACGACATGCCGTGATTGGTCCTAATGGCGCAGGTAAATCTACCCTGTTCCATCTGATTTCCGGACAGTTTGCCCCCAGTAAAGGTGAAATTCTTTTTGACGGCCACCCGATTCAGGGTCAGACACCGCAGAAAATAAATCACCTGGGTCTTGCACGTTCTTTTCAGATTACAAATATATTCCCGCGTCTAACGGTATTCGAGAATCTGAGGATCGCTGTAATGCAGCGTGAGGGTTTGCAATACACGCTGTGGAAAATAATAAACCGGGTCAGGCCTGTACAGGAAAAGACCGAAAGCTTATTGGAACGAGTCAGGTTGGAAGCACGGAGAGACACCCCCGCCGGAGAGTTGTCGTACTCCGAACAAAGATCGCTGGAAATCGGCATGACTCTCGCCTCAGATCCCAAAGTGATCCTGCTCGACGAGCCGATGGCAGGAATGTCGAAAGAAGAAACCCACTACACCATTTCTCTCATTCGTGAGCTGACAAAGGGTTGCTCGCTCATGATAGTCGAGCACGATATGGATGTTGTCTTTTCGATAAGCGACCGGATCAGCGTACTGGTCTACGGCGAAGTGATTGCCACTGGCACACCTGATGTAATCCGTAATGACTGCAGGGTACGCGAAGCCTATCTGGGCGAGGAGGTCTGCGCATGTGCATGAGGTTGGAAAATCCGCTGTTAAATGTTCAGGATTTGCATGCCCATTATGGCAAGAGCCATATATTGCGTGGCGTTGAGTTCCATGTTGGCAAAGGCGAAGTAGTGAGCCTGCTAGGGCGCAATGGCTCAGGCCGCTCGACAACGCTGAAAGCCGTCATGGGTCTGGTACCGCCGACTTCGGGCCATATAAAACTGGACGGCTGCGATCTGACGGGTGCTCGACCATATACCGTATGTCGAGCGGGTATAGCCTATGTGCCCGAAGAACGAGAGGTATTTACTAATCTGACTGTCGATGAAAACCTGCGTATGGGGGAACAGCCGGCGCATGATGGGGAATCAAAATGGACCTTTGATCAAATGTTCGAATATTTTCCGCGCTTGAAGGAGCGTCGCAACACGAGAGCCGGCAATCTGTCCGGTGGTGAACAACAAATGCTCACTATCTGCCGCTCGCTGCTGGGAAACCCGAAACTCTTACTGATTGACGAGCCGACTGAAGGATTGGCCCCGAAGGTTGTTACTGTTGTCGGGGAGGTTATTCAGGATATTCATCAGCGCGGCGTTTCAATCGTACTGGTGGAGCAAAAACTTGCCATCGCGCTAAAAGTTTCGACACATGTATGTGTCATGGGGCACGGACAAATCGTGTTTGAAGGAAAACCCGACGAACTTGGCAATAACCAGGAACTATTAAAGGAGTGGCTAGCCGTATGACAAGCTCAACGTATGTAAAGCAGCGGGAAAATCAGTGTCCCGTTTCCAAGAGCGGCTCGTATCCCGGAATCGCCGGAAAAGTTGTGGTTATCACCGGCTCCGGTAGTGGTATAGGCCTGGCCATGGCAAAAGCTTTCGCCCGGTGCGGGGCACGCCTGATGCTGATAGACATCAATAACGAAGCCCTGAAACGTGAAAAAACCACGTTAGAGAGCTCGCACCCGGGCGTCGAAATTGAAATTGTATGTGGTTCAACGACCGATGAAATCCTGGTAGAAGAAGCGATGCAAAGAGCGCACGCCCGTTTCGGGGCAATTGATGTATTGCTCAACAACGCAGGCATAGCCATGAACAAGCCATCGATAGAACTTCCGGTTGAAGAATGGCGTCGAGCGATAGACATAAACTTGACCGGTGTCTTCATCTGTGCACAGGCAGCGGGTCGCCGCATGATCGCGCAACGCTGCGGCGTCATCCTGAATACCGCATCGATGTTCGGTGTGGTTTCCGCACCTGATAGGGCCGCCTACTGTGCATCCAAGGCTGGTGTCGTTTCATTGACCAAGGTACTGGCTGTCGAATGGGCACAGTATGGCATCAGGGTTAATGCCCTTGCTCCCGGCTATATTCGCACCGCTTTGATGGACGAGTTGATTGAGGCTGGGCGTATTGATGTGAACCACCTGGTCAAACAAACACCCATGGGACGACTGGGTGATCCGGATGAAATAGCCGAACTTGCGTTGTTTCTGGCTTCCGACAGTTCAGCATTCATTACCGGTCAAGCCATAGTCGCGGATGGCGGATGGGTTGCTGATGGGTACAAATCGAAAAATACCGTCACATCAACCTCAGCTATTGGAGAACAAAATGCCGACCATTAAGAATCTAAAACCCCTGGTCAACTGGAAAGAGATTCAGGCGACCACGAAAGACTGGGACTCAGCAAAACCCGAAAAGCTTGGTTCGCTTTTGACATGTATTCATCTTATCCGGGCTTTTGAAAAAACCACATTGGATATGGCTGGTAAAGGGCTCGTTCATGGACCGGCTCATACCAGTATTGGCCAGGAAGGTGGGGCCGCCGGTTCAATTATGGCCCTTAAAAAAGGAGATCAGGTCAGCGGTTCACATCGCGGCCATCACCAGTTTCTCGCAAAAGCGTTGCATTTCATTGCCCCCAACGGGCTATCTCCGACAGCTCCTTTTCCAGAAGAGGTGTACACGCTTCTGCAAAAAACTCTGGCGGAAATCATGGGGCTTGCTCAAGGGTTTTGCAAAGGGCGCGGCGGCTCAATGCACCTGAGATGGGAAGAGGCAGGCATGTTAGGTACCAATGCGATTGTTGGCGGAGGTGCGCCGATGGCATCTGGAGTCGCATGGTGCAACAAACATTCAGGGACCGACAACGTCGTAATCAATTATTTCGGCGATGGGGCTGCAAATATTGGGTCGATACTTGAGAGCTTTAATCTCGCTGCCGCCTGGAAACTGCCTATCTGTTTCTTCATCGAAAACAATCGTTATGCCGTGGCAACTTCTGTTGAAGAAGTCACTGGAGATGCGCGGCTATCAGCCCGTGGACCAGGGTTTGGCATCCCTTCGTGGCAGGTGGACGGCATGGACCCTCTGGCCGTTTATATTGCCATGGAAGAAGTCCTTGAATATATGCGCGCCGGGAAGGGTCCGACACTTATTGAGGCTGAAGTTTACCGCCAGACACACCACAGTGGCTCAATGCCAGGCAGTGCCCTTAAATATCGAAGCAAAGAGGAAGAAGCGCTTTGGAAGGCGCGTGACCCCCTTGACCGGATGGAAAAAGAGATGCTTACCCGCAACATGATTACTCGCGGGGAGCTTGACGCCTTGCAGGAACGGGCAAGCGAGGCCATGAATCGCGCTGTAGCCGCGCTAACGGTAAAATCCGGAACCGCAGTATCTATTAAAGCAGAGCTTTGGCCAAAATCTGATTTCTGCAATTTCGGCATTCGAGGAGACTTGTCTGAGTTGGCTGGGGCGCGGACAGAGGAACTATCAACGTATTCAGGGAACCTCAAAAATGTGAAACTTGTTGAAGCTGCGTCCGCAGTCATGCTGCGCCGCATGGAGACTGATGAACGTATAATTGTTATGGGCGAAGACGTCCATCGGTTGGGTGGTGGAACCAATGGCGTAACCAAGGGCATTCCCGAACGATACCCGGATCGTATCCTCGGGACGCCAATTTCCGAAAATGCTTTTGTTGGCCTTGGTGGCGGCATGGCAATGGACGGTCGATTCAGGCCTGTGGTTGAATTGATGTATGCTGATTTTTTCTGGGTGGCAGCGGATCAAATATTCAATCAGGTTGCCAAGGCCCGGCATATGTATGGAGGCGACCTGGATATGCCTTTTGTCCTCAGAACAAAGATTGCCATGGGAACAGGATACGGTTCTCAGCACTCCATAGACCCGGCAGGCGTATTTGCCTTATCACCCGGATGGCGCATCGTTGCCCCTTCAAATGCATTTGACTATGTCGGCTTAATGAACAGCGCACTGGCTTGTAAAGATCCTGTGCTGGTTCTTGAACATGTTGAGCTCTACAACACTGTAGGGCAAATTCCCGATGAAGATCTGGACTACTTCATTCCCCTTGGCAAGGCTGCTGTAGCAAGGCCCGGAACACAACTCACCATTCTCACCTATCTGTCGATGGTGAATAAATCCGTTGAGGCTGCAGAAGCCACCGGGATTGATGCCGAGGTGATTGACTTGCGCTCACTTGATCGCGCCGGCCTTGATTGGGAAACTATCGGCGCGAGCATCAGGAAAACAAACAACGTGCTTATTGTTGAGCAGGGTACTCAAGGAAATTCATATGGAACGCTGTTGGGAGACGAAATCCAGCGCCGCTATATGGATTGGCTCGACCAGCCGGTCAAAAGAGTTCACGGCATGGAAGCATGGCCCAGCGTGTCAAAAGTTTTGGAAAGTGCTGCAAACGCCGGCATCGAAGAGATAAAGCAGGAACTACACAAAATGATGAAGGATGTTGAATGCGGATACACCTCCGGAAAGAATGCAGTTCGCTGATTTATCGAGGAGAATACTATGCCCGTTGAAATTTTAATGCCAGCGCTGGACCCCTCTATGAGCGAAGCCAGATTGGTGAAGTGGTTGAAAGTAGAAGGTGATCCTGTCAGCATTGGAGAACCGATTGTCGAGATAGAGACCGATAAGGCGGTTGTGGAAATAGAAGCTGAGGTAAAGGGTACATTTGGCAAGGCTCTGGTCAAAGAAGGCTGTGATGTCGCTGTAAATGCAGTGATTGGCTTGATCCTGACCGAGGGCGAAGAGATCAAATACTTGAATTCTTCAGCGTCTGCAGTGCAAGTAAAGGCAGTGCCTCCTCCATTTAATTATGAAGCGGCTGACACAGTAGAAACTACAATCCTTCCTCCTCGAAAATCCGCTCGTGACGATGGGAACCGAATTTTTGTCAGTCCTCTTGCCCGCCGCCTGGCTGCCCGGAGTGGATTGGACCTGTCAAAGATAAGTGGTTCCGGGCCGAACGGCCGAATCATAAAATGTGATATAGAGCGCGTTTTGGCTATCAAGGACGACAAGAGTACTGCCATGCCACAGAGAAATATTGAACCCCGTAGCGATGACTTCGCATACTTACCAATCTACCAGGCAGTAAGGAACTCATCATTACGCTCTACAATTGCCCGTCGGTTGACGGAATCAAGTCAGTTCATACCGCATTATTTTCTAAGCATAGATTGCGAGCTGGACAAGTCGTTGGAAATGCGAAAAGAGCTTAATTCTGCCTGCAGTATAGATGACAAACTGTCTCTAAACGACATTATTGTACGCGCTGCTGCCATAGCATTGCAGAAAGTTCCTGACGTCAACGTGGCATGGACCGAAGAAGCAATTTTACATTTCGCACAGGTCGATATTTCGGTCGCAGTGGCAATTAAAGGCGGCCTGATCACACCGGTGATTCGAAACGCAGGCGGGAAGGGACTGGCGCAGATTTCCCGCGAGGTTAAAAACCTGGCTGCAAAGGCCACTGAGGGAAAGCTGCTCCCTGAAGAGTACAAGGGGGGAACGTTCACAATATCCAACCTTGGAATGTTTGGCATAAAGAGTTTCACATCCATCATCAATCCGCCTCAAGGGGCAATTCTTTCCATAGGTGCAGGTGAGCAGCGTCCGGTAGTCAAAGACGGGAAACTGGGTATAGCCAACGTTATGTCAGTTACCCTCGCGGCAGATCACCGGTGCATTGATGGGGCGGTGGGGGCGGAATTTCTGGGCGTCTTCAAGAGTCTGATCGAAATGCCCGTTGCGATGCTGCTTTAGCAAGTCAGAATTGATCCTGTTTCTCAGGGTTGGGAGTGAAGGAATGGCAGACACAAATTTTGACGTCATTATGATAGGAGCCGGACCCGGTGGCTATGTGGGGGCGATTCGCGCATCTCAATTAGGATTCAGGACCGCTCTGGTTGAAGCAAAACACCTGGGGGGCATCTGTCTTAACTGGGGATGCATTCCAACCAAGGCCATGCTACGATCAGCAGAAATGTATCGCAATATAAAACACGCCGAAGACTTCGGACTGAGTGTGTCAAATATCGGTTTCGATCTTCAAAAGATAGTCGTTCGCTCACGTAGCATTGCAAACAAGTTAAGTGGTGGCGTGGCGCACCTTCTCAAAAAAAACCGGGTAACGGTTTTTGATGGATATGGAACGCTCCTGGGCGAAAGCAAAGTGAACGTTGAAAATAACGGGAAGGAACCTGTCGTCTTGTCCGGAAAGCATATCGTACTGGCCACCGGATCACGCCCACGTACCTTTCCCGGCCTCGAACCGGACGGCAATCTTGTCTGGACCTCCAGAGAAGCCCTTGCGCCAAAGGTCATGCCAAGCTCCTTGCTGGTGATTGGCTCAGGCGCCATAGGTATAGAATTCGCCAGCTTTTTCAATGCCTTTGGCTCAGAGGTAACTGTTGTCGAGATGATGGACCAGATCATGCCTGCTGAGGATATGGAAATCGCTGCCTTTGCCCAAAAGGCGATGGAAAAGCAAGGAATCCGGTTCATTCTTGGAGCCAAAGTATTAAATCTGCAACGAGAAGAAGATTCTGTTACAGCAGCCATAGAAAAAAAAGGAAACCTTGAGAACATCACTGTTTCTCGGGCAATTACCGCCGTCGGTGTGGTACCGAACTGTGAGAATCTTGGGCTGGAGGCGGCCGGAGTAACGTTGGATGAGTGTGGTTATATTCTTACCGATCCTTTTGGTTGTTCAATAGTAAATGGAGTCTATGCCATTGGAGATGTTGCTGGAGGTCCTTGTTTGGCACATAAGGCTAGTCACGAAGCCATCATGTGCATTGAAAGGATTGCCGGGCTAAAGGATGTTCATCCCCTTGACAGATCTCTGATCCCCAACTGCACCTATTGCTCTCCCCAAGTCGCCAGTATCGGCCTTACCGAGGCACAGGCGACGGCGGCTGGTTACAGCGTTAACGTCGGCCGCTTCTCCGCGAGGGGCAACGGCAAGGCCATCGCCCTCGGTGAACCGGAAGGAATGATAAAGACTGTTTTTAATGAGCGAACCGGTGAACTGCTTGGCGCACACATGGTTGGGGCTGAAGTAACAGAACTGATACAAGGATTCGCCATCGCCAAATCATTGGAAACGACAGAGACAGAGCTCATGAATACGATTTTCCCGCACCCGACACTTTCTGAAATGATGCATGAGTCCGTTCTTGATGCCTATCGGAGAGCGATTCACCTGTAGATGCATTGTTGCTGCTCAAGGATTTTTCAGTATTGGAGATATGAAATGATTGATTTTATGGGTAAAGTACTGGTATTAACAGGCGCAAATGGTGGGATTGGACGATCTATTGCAAAGTTGTTTTTTGATCTTGGCGCCAACATGGTTTTGACTGACCTTTGCGAGAACGAATTGAATGAATTTGCCAAGAAACTGGATCCAGCCGGTAATCGAGTTGTCATTACCAGCACTGATGTCACAAAGTCTCTAGAATGTAACTCCCTGGCTCAATTAAGTAAAGATCGTTTCGGCCGGGTTGATTTCTTGGTTCCAAGTGCAGGTATATACCCCGAACAACTGGTAGAGGCTATGACAGACAAACAATGGCAGCAGTGTATTGATATCAATTTGAATGGTGTCTTCCATTGTTGTCGCGCACTTATTCCGTTTATGTGTGCTGGCAGTGCGATTGTCAATATTACTTCGATAGCGGCACATAGGGGAAGCTATCAACACGCCCATTACGCAGCCTCAAAGGGAGCTGTCCTTAGTTTTAGCCGCAGTCTGGCTCAAGAGCTGGCTCCCGGAATCCGGGTTAACGCCGTTTCACCAGGTCTGATTGAAACGCCCATGATTAAATATCGTCTGGAGGTGGAGGGGCAGAAGATTGTTGAGCCAACAGCCCTAAAGCGGTTGGGGCATCCGGATGAAGTCGCAACGACGGTCGCTTTCTTGTGCAGTGAATGGGCAAGCTTTATTACCGGTGAAGTGGTTCATGTCAATGGTGGTCTGTATATGGCCGGTTAAGTAGCACGGATATGCAGGAGCATAAAAGCTGACAGCACTCGAACTAGGTTTTGACCATGTCGAAGCCGGCTCATTAGTCCGTTCATCTTATCATGCTGAGGAACAGTTCCTAGCTCACGGTACTTCCAGCCTTAAAATGATGCCGCATTAGAACCAGGGACCATCATGAATGTGACCATAAAACTTGTTGGAATATTTCAAATCAGTCGGTTTAAAGAAGCTGTCCATGAGTATCCCTCTGGAACCCGCGTGCGGGATTTGGTCGATGAACTCCGGATTTCCGGCCCTCTTCTTGGTATAGTGCTTATCAATGACATTCATGCCTGTGTCGAAGATCTCCTTAATGATGGTGATACAGTCTGCTTATTACCCTTCATTGATGGGGGGTAGTCCGGAAAAGCTTTCTTTGCTCTAAATAGCAATCTGCGAAAAACAAGGAGTAATCATTATGAAATATCTCACCTCTGATCCAGCAGGAGAACCCTCTTCAATTTTATATTCGCGTTGCACTGTTGATTTTAAGAGCGGCAAAGTTCAGATGGAAGACATTCCTTGCCGCAATCTTGAGGACGTGCTGGGCGGTTTCGGGCGGTCGTTCCAGATTCTGGCCGAACGGAATATCAGCCAGGCCTATTGCGGGGAGAATCCGCTGATCGTCAATACCGGTCTTTTGACCGGCAGCAGCGCCATGACCGGTATGCGGACCTATTTTTCAGGCTACAGCCCGGTCAAGGAATCGAAAAAAGGTTTGCCGGCCGCCATGTGGTCGGCCGGCAGCGGAAATTTCGGTAACAAATTCAAATGGACCGGCCTGGATGAACTGGTCTTCGAGGGGTGCTCGCCCAATCCGGTCTATGCCTTAATCAGGGAAACTGCGGAGGGCCCGCTGGTGGAGTTGAAACCGGCCGATCATCTGCTTGGTCTTTCCACCCACGACAAGATTATGGCTCTGCAGAAAGAGTACGACAATGCCCATTTCGCAGCAATCGGCCAGGCCGGGGAGCAATGGGAGAATGTCTATTTTGGTGCAGTGACGCTCTCTACCGACAACCAGCTCAAATCAGGAACAGACAAAATGCGTTTTGCCGGACGCGGCGGAATGGGGAGCCTGATGGGCTACAAGAACATCCTGGCCCTAGTGGCCCAGAGCAGTGACAAGCTCAAGCCGCTTACGCCTGCGGTTAAAGCGGTCAACATCAACGTCGTCAAAGGGGGTGGTGCAGCACGTCTGCAGCCGATCAGCCGCGGCGGAGGCGGCGGTACTTGGGCTGCGTACGATGTCCTGCAGGTCTTTCATGCCGTGCCGGTCAATAATTTTCGGCCTCAGGGGAACGACCTGCCGGAAAAACTGTTCCGTTCTCAGGTGGAACAACAGTTCCACATAAAGTCGGAAGCCTGCCATCGCTGCGGGATAACCTGCCATAACAATGTCTACGAAATGAAGGAAGACGGCAGCCCGGGCGAGTTTCTGGCCAAGTTTGACTACGAGCCGCTTAACCTTCTCAGCACGAATATCGGTATCCATGATGCCGGCCTGGCGACCCAACTGATCCACCTGTCTGATAATTACGGCATGGACTCCATCTCTCTGGGGGTTACCATCTCCTACCTGCTGTCATACAACGAAAGGCATCCTGAACAGCCACTGCTGAACGGTGCAACTTTCGGAGACTTTGAAAAGATCAAGGAGCTGGTTGAACAGACCGCCCAGGGGAAACTGCCGGAGATCGGCCGGGGTTCCAAGCGTCTCTCGGAGAGTACTGGTGAGACCTCCTATGCTTACCATGTCAAGGGTCTGGAGTTGCCGGCCTACCAGCCCGAAACCAACCCGGGATATGCCTGGGCCATCGCGGGCGGGCATATGTCGATGGGAACCTACGGTCTCTTAACCCGTGAGGGAAAGTCCGATCTGGAATCCTGGGTTCATGGGATTACGCAGACAAAGTTGCAGATTGTCGGCTTCGACATGATCGGCCTGTGCAAGTTTTTTGATATCACCAAGGGTATCTGCACCCAGATGGTGGTGGACTGTTTGAAGAGTGAACTCAATCTGGACGTCACTGCTGAAAACATTGCCGCCGCCGTGCGCCGTGCTTTCCTGCGCGGTCTGGCCCTGGAGCTGCGGCAGGGGTATGAGAAGAGTGAATACACCCTTCCGGCTGAAGTGTGGGAGCGGCCAAACCCGAACATCAAACTGCCAAATATTACCAACCCGGAATTTTTTGCCGAACTTCAGAAAAGGATCTGGGATATATTTGAGCCGGAACTGGCCCGACTGTAACTCTGCGCAGTGTAATTCTCACTCATATTCTCTTGACATATAAATTATTATTGTAGGTCCAAACCAATTCTTAAACGATCATACCTGAATGCGGTGAGATCGAGAGCGGAATGTATTGGTTAATCGGCATCAACCTGGTGGAACGGCGGGGAGTTCCGAAGATTCTTATCCCCATTTCGGCAGGCACCGGCAGCGAAGTTACACCGATCGTTATTTTGACAGACCAGGCGGAAAACCTGAAAAAAGGTATTGTCTCGGACTACCTTTTCCCAGAGACAGCCATCCTCGACCCCGAGTTGACGATCTCCCTGCCGCCGGGCGCTACCGCTGCAAGCGGCATGGATGCGTTGATTCATGCTGTAGAAGCATATACCTCCATGAATGCAACCCCGATGACCGATCACCTTGCCGTTCGAGCTATCGAACTTGTTTCCGCCAATATCCGCACTGCCTGGGCAAACGGAAATAATCTTGAAGCCCGGATGAACATGCTGGAGGGTAGCCTGCTTGCCGGACAGGCTTTTGCCAATGCCGGAGTAACTGCGGTACATGCTTTTGCCTATCCGCTTGGCGGAGAGTTTCATGTGGCTCATGGTGTTGCCAATACAGTGATGCTCTGTGCCGTGCTCCGTTTTAACATGCTTGCCAGTCTAAAGAAATTTGCCGCATTGGGTAAATTACTCTCCCCGGATATTGCCTCTTCGGACACAAAAATGCTGGCAGAAGCCGGTATACGTTTTATGGAGGGACTGATTGTTGATCTTCAACTGCCAAGAACCCTGCGGGAGCTTAATGTCCCCCAGGAAGCCATTCCCCGAATGGCTGAAGGTGTTATGAAGGTAACTCGCCTGCTGGCAAACAATCCACGAAAGATTACCCTGAAAGATGCAAACGATATCTATCAGGTCGTGTATTAGACAACTGGAGTCGACATGCAAGGCAAATCAGATACGAGAAGCGATTACAAACATTTCCACACGATAACGACCCGCTGGATGGACAACGATATCTATGGGCACGTCAACAACGTCATCTACTACAGTTGGTTCGATACTGCGGTGAACCAGTTTTTGATCGCGAATGAGGTGCTCGATATCGAACATAGTCCGGTTGTCGGCCTGGTCATAGAAACACAGTGCAACTACTTTGCGCCGGTTGCCTTTCCTGACCGGATCACCATCGGCATACGCGTGGCAAAACTGGGCAATTCAAGTGTGCGCTATGAGGTGGGTGTTTTTCGGGAGGACGAGGCGCAAGTGTCGGCACAGGGGCACTTCATCCATGTCTATGTCAGCCGTGAAACTCGCAGACCGGCTGCAATCACGGACGATATGAGAAGAGTGCTTCAGTCTATTCAGGTGTAGGATATTCAAAAAAATCTGGACTTCGCTGAGAAGAGGTCTGTCATTATGTCACATTAAAAATATGCTATTCGTCGAATAAAGCTGTTGCAGACGCATAGCAAATAAATTACAGTGACCACCTTACAATTAATACATTGACGGTGGTGTTAGTCTATGAAATTCTACAACCGTGATGAGTTTCACTATGCAAAAGAGACACTCTTAGGCCTGGTCGGCCAGATATCATTCTCAAACCCTTCAGCATCTCCTCTATTCAAAGGACTCCTCACCGAACACGCTCACCAGAGTGACACCCCGTCCCTGTTCGACAGCCATGCCATTACCGGCGGCTCCCCCGAATACTTGGAGATGCAGGCCGTGAACAGGCCACTAACGCACGACAAGATGCTAGACTTTATTCTCAAACCGCATTCGCCGTATCAAAAAAACATGACCTGAAGAGGGAAAACGTGAGCGAAATAATAAAACAGAAAGTAAACATGGTCAGCCTCGGCTGCCCGAAAAATCTGGTGGATGCCGAAGTCATGCTGGGAGTGCTCTCAAAGCAGGATTACGAGATCACCATGGACGAGAAGGATGCCGATGTCATAATCGTCAACACCTGCTCTTTCATCAAGGAGGCCAAGCAGGAGAGTATCGATGCGATCCTCGATCTGGCTGAACGGAAGCACGACGGGCGCTGCCATACCCTGATCGTCTCCGGTTGTCTGCCGCAGCGCTATCAGGAGGAGTTGGCGAAGGAACTTCCGGAAGTGGATATCTTTATCGGTACCGGTGACTACCCACGAATTGCCGAAATTCTGGCCGAAAAGAGCGGTACTGAAGGGCAGCTCCGTTATATCGGCGATCCCGATTTTATCTATGATGAGACCTTGCCGCGACTGAACTCTTCGCCTGCCTGGTTTTCATACCTAAAGATCGGCGAGGGCTGCTCAAACTGCTGTTCCTACTGCATCATCCCTAAACTGCGCGGCGCCTACCGTTCGCGACCGGTTGACGCGCTGGTGGCCGAGGCGGAGCGACTTGTTGCCCGAGGAGTAAAGGAGATTAACATCATCTCCCAGGACATCACCCGTTATGGCAGCGACCTGGCTGACGGCACGACGCTGGAAACCCTGGTCAAGCGATTGGCCGAGATTGATGGACTCCGCTGGATACGGCTGCTCTATGCCTATCCGGACGGTATCACCGACAGCCTGATCGCCCTGATTCGGGATGAGCCAAAAGTCTGTAAATATCTGGATATTCCGATCCAGCATATCTCTGACCCGGTTCTGAAAGCCATGAAGCGGAGGAGCTCGGAACAGCAGATTCGTGAGCTGATAGCTAAACTGCGGCTCGAAATACCCGGCATCGCCCTCCGAACCTCGCTGATTGTAGGATTCCCGGGAGAGACCCTTGAAGACTTTACCGCCTTGACCACCTTTGTTGAGCAGACCCGCTTCGACCGCCTTGGTGTTTTCTGTTACTCGCGGGAAGAAGGGACTCCTGCAGCAGAAATGCCTGAGCAGGTATCGGAACGGGTCAAACGGGAGCGCTACCGCAAACTGATGCGGGCTCAGGCGCGTCTCTCCTTCCGACATAACCGCACATTGATCGGCACAACCGAGCAGGTTATTGTCGAGGGGGTGAGCGAGGAGACGGAGCTGCTGCTCAAGGGGCGTTCATCGCGGCAGGCTCCTGACATCGACGGCCAGGTCTATATCACCTCCGGCACCGCCAATATCGGCGACATCGTCACGCTCAAGATCACCGATTCATCAGATTATGATCTGATCGGCGAAATGGTGGAATAGTCCGCTCCCATGAAACTTAACGCCAAGCTGATCATCATCATGCTTTCGCTGCTGGTTCTGGCGATGCTGACCCTCTTTATTCTCAACCAGTCTGCCCAGACCGCACTGGTAAATGAAATTCAGGAAAGTTCTCAGGAGATATCCAAAGCGGTTCAGATGAGCATTGAGGATCTCACCTCAGAGACCGAGACCTCCCGCCTGACCGATTATCTGACCAAAGCCCGTGAGAAGGGTATCAACGAAATCAACATCTTTAACACGGAGGGGGAGATTATCGACTCCTCCGATCCGGAAAAGATCGGTAAGAAGCGGGAACTTAAAAAACTTGAAAAAGGAATCCACGCACTAAAGAACCCGGTTGGCGGCGGAGTGCTCTCTCAGAAACCATATGAAGTAGTCGTGCCGGTAATAGTCGGTGATGAACAGCTTGGCTATGTCCAGATCAACATGCTGCTGGACAATATTCGAGACATTCAACGCGCCAATTTTATCCGCCGCCTGTTTGCAACCGGCATGGTGTTTACGGTCGGCATTGGCCTGATCATCTTCCTCGCCCGGCGCTACACCACCCCGATCAAAAACCTTGTCGAGGACTTCAAGAGGGTTTCCGCCGGCGATCTTTCCGTTACAATTCCGGTAGAGAGCAATGACGAAATCGGAGAGATGGCGGTAGGCTTCAACGAAATGGTAGAAAAACTGCGGGAGCGCGAAACTCTGGAAAAACGCCTCTATGAGGCAGAACACCTCTCCCGGGTCGGCCAACTGGCGTCGGGCATCGCCCATGAGATACGTAAT
>CAIMXI010000052.1 GCA_903845365.1 uncultured Geobacteraceae bacterium
AAGAAGAGGTGTATTCCTATCAGGATTGCGATAATGGCAGGGAGTAGACCAACATGCAGGGTATAGAAACGCCCGACGGTATGAGTGCCGACCTGTTTGCCGCCGCGCAGCATCTCTACAAAACTCTCTCCGAGTACCGGAATTGAACTGACGCAATCGGTGGCAACAGTTGTGGCCCAGAAAGAGAGTTGGTTCCATGGAAGCAGATAACCGGTCAGTGAAATTCCCATTGCCATAAGCAGAAGAAAAAAGCCGGTGAGCCAGTGGAGTTCGCGAGGACTTTTGTAGCTTCCCATGAACAGGACGGAAAACATGTGCAGCAGCAGTATCAGCAGCATCATGCTTGATCCTACCGCATGGAACAGGCGCACCAATCTGCCAAGAGGGATCTCGTTCATAATAAAGGAAACACTGTCGAAAGCTTTATCTATATCCGGCACGTAATAGAGCATCAGCAGCATACCTGTTATTACCTGCATGGTGAAGATTACCAGGAGGACGCTGCCGAGGGAGTACCACGCATTGACGTTTTTCGGCAAAAGATAGCCGGTACGCTTTTCCGTTATGATCTCGTGGGTGCCGAGGCGTACATCGATCCAATAATAGATTTTTTTTAGAAAATCCATCATCCAATAGTCACCACGCCGTTAGCCACACTGAAAGGGATTTTTGCAAGTGCTCGCGGCGGCGGGCCGGATATTAACGCGCCATCAGCAGTAAAATAGCCGGCGTGGCAGGGGCATAAAAAATCCTGACGATCCATTTCCCACTGTACAATGCAGCCGAGGTGAGGGCAGACGGCCGAAAGGACAGCAAGGCTCCCGTCCTGTTTTCTGACAAGTACCGCAGCAGCACCATTGAATTCAAAGAATCTGGCTTCGCCCGGTACGAGAGTATCAAGAGGTATAGTGGTCTTGCCCGTGCTGTTTTTGTCGCTCGGTGGGATCAGGTAACAACTAAGAACCGGATATGAAGTAGCAGCAATGCCAGTCACCGCAAGAGCTGTGACTCCACCGAGGCAGATATTAATAAATTTTCTCCTGCTTTCATCCATGATGGGTTCCTCTACCACTACATCACATTTTGACTCTTACAGACTGGCGGGAGCCATTTCGTAAATACACAAGATCAAACCTGCGTCCAATATTCTGAGCTGCAAGCAGAGTTTTGAGGCTATTGATGTTCAGTATTTTTCTTCCACCAATCCGCACGAGAATATCTCCCTGTTGAATGCCGGCACTGCTGGCCGGAGCGCCCGGGTTTACGCTGGTGACGAGTACCCCTTCCGGACGCAGCATCTGTGCCTGGCGACAGATGACGTCATCAACGTCGACTAGTCCCAGTCCCATCAATGGCTCAGAGTACACCATCTGCTGCCCGGCACCGTTGAACTGACCACCGGACATCTGGCCTCGTCCGTAGAAGCCGCCGCCTCTACCCAATCCGGGGGCAATAAATGCTGCGGGCTTGGTTGCCTGCTGTACCTGAGCCATTTTTTCCAGAAATGCCAACTGGTGGCAGTTAGTGCAGAGGCCACGCAGCGTATGCGGCGGTGTGACAGTCATTCCGTTCGACAGTAGATAGCTATTGCCGACCAGGCGACCTTGTCCGTTTAGGGCAACCTGCAGGCCGGGTCCCATTTCTACCTGCGCTTCGAAGAGTTGCGGATGGCAGTCAACACAGGTGCCAAGCGGTCCGTGAGGAGCCATGACAGTCTGACCATTCGGCAGGCGGTAGCTGTTGCCAACCTGCCTCCCCTGGCTGGTCCAGGCAACAAGTTGGCCTGTGACTGCGCCGGGTGCTGTATTGTTGAAGTCAATGACCCCGCCGACCAGCTCGGCAGCTCGGTTGATCGGGATGGCGAAGCCGATGCCGTTGAAAACGCCGGTCGGGGCAAAAATAGCGGTGTTGATGCCGATTACTTCACCGCGTACATTGAGCATCGGGCCGCCACTGCTGCCACTGTTGATGGACGAGTCAGTCTGGAAGAGGTTTTCAATAACTGCGTCACCAATCTGCAGAGTCCGGTTGCGACTGCTGATCATACCGGAAGTTACACTCTGCTCAAGACCGAATGGACTGCCTATGGTCAGTACCATGTCGCCGGTTCTGGCTGCATCGGAGTTACCAAGAGTCGCGTACGAAAAGGGTCCTGATCCCTGGATTAGCAGCAGCGCCATATCACTGCGCAAATCCCCCTTGACCAGCTTGAGTGGAAATTCGTTCGCGCCTCCTGCCCCGTACACAGTAACTTTTAATGCTTCAGCACCGACTATGACGTGGTAGCTGGTTAGTAGATAGCCGCGCGGGTCTATAATGACTCCTGATCCAGTTCTGGCGAAAGCCACGTCGGCAGGTAACGGATCGATGACACCAAGATTTGCAACGTTCGGCATATTTTTCATAGCGGCGGTAATACTGACCACCGACGGTCTGACCGCGTCAATAATTCCATGATAGGAGGTTTGCATCTCTCCAGTGGTAACAGGTGGTGCTGTTGATGACGGGGCAATAAAACCGCCGGCGGCGGGTAGTGCCTTAGGAGTATTCGCTCGTCCAGCCTTACTGTTTCCTGAGAGGAAGTTGTTGACGTATCCTTCCTGCTTTCCGCCTTCGTACAGTGCCCAGGCAACTGTTACGAGAGACGTTGCCACCAATACCCATATCCAGGGTTTATAGTTCTTAGGGCACTTAATATCAGGCTGCTGAACTGTATGTTCGTCACTTTCGACCCTTTTCTTTGATGACATTAGCAGCTCCTGGGTATCTTCTCGATCATCTGTTTCTCTGCTCTACTTCCATGGCTTTTTTGAAATATGTGACCGCTTCCTCGCGCAATCCTTTAGCTTCATAGGCAAAACCAAGACTCTGGTATGCTTTGATGTGAT
>CAIMXI010000053.1 GCA_903845365.1 uncultured Geobacteraceae bacterium
CAAAAAGAAAAAGTATTGAAAAACAGGAAGAAAACAGAAGAAGAGTTTGAAATGTAATTGATTAAGAAGAAAACGGAAGAGCGGAAGAATAAACATTTACAAGAAGCCAAGAAAAAGGCCTTTTCAGATCACCGGTGGCACATTCGGGCTGTATTGATACGTGAACCATCCGTACTGCAGCTTGACTCATCACCGCCTACGGTAATCTTCAACTTTGCATTTCGGCCAACAAGTTCTTGATCTCGGATCATGATATTCTCCATTAATATTGTCGTGGACTGTAATTGATCGATTGTGATAATAAATCCGGCAGTTTGAGTGAGGTGGATTTGAAGATGATCTTTTAGCAGCTTTGAAAGAATTGCATGAAGCAGTAGCCATGACCAGTGGCAGGCTTCCAACATCACATGAATTGGAGCGGAACGAGTAATTACACTTGCGGAGAACACGAAATGACAAAATCTGAATTGATTGAACAGTTGGCACAGAACAAACTCATAAGCGTCAGAGCTGCTGAATGGGTAGTTCATGAAATATTTGACAGTATGTCTGATACGCTTATTGCCGGTGGTAGAATTGAAATCCGGGGGTTCGGTTGTTTTGAAATCCGGGAGTATGAAGGTTACACCGGAAGAAATCCGAAAACAGGCCTAGAAGTTTCGGTCAGTCCCAAGAAAACTCCGTTCTTTAAAGTCGGTAAGGGATTGAAAGAACGGATTATGGCATGAGGAGGTTACTGATATGAACGTCAAGAGGAGTCGTTCGGGATCCGTTGGACTATGTGGCCGTTCTTTCATATCTGGACGCCATTCTGGTTAGTCATCTTGATTGACTAAAACAGTCTATTAACCCTTTGTATAAAAACCGAGTACCGCTTTATGATCGGTTCAAGTGGGTAAAGTGGTTTTTTTCCTCAGAAGCCCTGCGCCGCAGTTGTGAAGAGTGCGCCCTCCGACGGAAGCAACTACTCGGCTACTCTACCTCTAATTCCTTTAAATACATTCCATTACCTTGGCTTCAACCTGCTTGAGGATGAAGAATTCCCTTTTATCCAATCCTTCGGCAGTGGTGGTTCCAATATTGGAGGCTCTTGACCTACTTTGTACCAACCTGGTCGCTGCGCTCTCAGTTCTCTATAAGTCTCCTTAAAATAACTTGCGTAAGGCAGCATTTCACCCACTAACATTGATTGGTGCATTCCTTTGCGCCATGCCGTTTTTTCAACTGTGCCAACAACCAGATACTTGTTTCCTACAATTTCAGGGATTGCCTCAATAAACATACCAGCCAGATAACTCTCAATTTCGTGCTTATTGGCAATTAACAAATCGCAAGTCTGGCAGTAACGACACGTATAATTGAGCGCTACCAAATGAAGCGGTTCAACGTGAATCAACAATGGAATTTTCCGTTGGCCCGTTTTGTGTTGACAGTATGGGCAGCTAGAATAGCGGAAACCCGGATATGGATTCATAACAAAACAGTATCGGACTGGTAATTTGGATAGTTGTTTAATGGATTCTGACACTGTGATCTTCCCAAGATTAAAGTGTAAAATTATGAAAGAGATGGACCATGATCGTTATCCAAAAGCCATCTATTTTCACTGTCAGACGCAGCCCGTCAACACGGAATACATAATTGACGTTGTAGGTTACCTGCTAATTCAGCAGTGGTGCATATCTTGAACGGCATATTTAATCAAAACTCCAATAGTTATGTGGCTTTTCCAAGTATTCCAGCCAGAGTTTTCTGAATGTCTGCCGGCAAAATGATTGTTTTCGCATTAGGTGATGTTGCGAGCGCACTGAGTGAGTTTATATACCTTTCTCCCAGGAGGTACATCGCTGGCACTGTCTTGTCTCCTATTGATTCAGTGACTACAGCAATTGCTTTTGCTGACGACTCTGAAAGAGTAATTACTGCTTGGGCTTCTTTTTGTGCCGCTCCGAGTTTACCTTCCGCTTCAAGGATGGCGGCTTCTTTCTTCCCCTCAGCCTGCATGATCATAGCCTGTTTAGTGCGATCTGCAGCAGCCTGTGCTTCCATGGCCTTCTGCATAGCCTCGCTCGGCCTAATATCTTGAAGTTCGACGCTTTTGATTGTTATCCCCCAATCAGAGATATCTTTCGACACCATCTCCCGTAATCTTTGCTTGATGAGATCACGGGAGGCTAGCGCTTCATTAAGTGTCATCCCCCCGATGATGGCCCTTAATGAGGTCATGACAAGATTCTGCGTTGCATAAATGAAGTCCGTCACTCCATACTTGGCTTTAGCAGGGTCCACCACTTTTATGAATGCAATGGCATTCACCACCAGAACAGCCTGGTCTTTGCTGATTGCCTCCTGGGGCTCAATCTGTAAGGGAATTTCACGCGTCTCAACCTTGTGCGAGACAATATCAATATAAGGGATAATTATATTGAGGCCGGGCTTAAGAACAGTATGAAACCGTCCAAGCCTCTGCACCAACCACTCACTTCCTTGAGGGACAATACGCACTCCCATCGAAATAGTGACAATTACCAACACTGCCAAAATAAGAAATACTGCACCGCCCATGGGTCACACTCTCCTTTTACGCTTTTTTAACTACGAGCTTCTGTCCTACAATATCGATTATAGCTACACGATCTCCGTGTACTAATGCTTGATCATCTTGACTAACTTCATTCTGCTTCAATACGAATTCCCATTCATCATGCCCAAACACAGGCAGAATAAACTTCACTGACCCTGTAGTGCCTTCGGGATGGATACGAACATTTTTTACTATTCCTTCAGTGCCTAAAACAGATTCTTTCGACTGACCTGCCAGTGACCTGATTTTCCATTTTTTCTGGATTGAAAGCCATATCCCAGTCATTACTGCAGACAAAATAGCAAAAATGAGGGCCTGCACCCCAAGGTTTGAAGACGTGAAAATACCGAGACATGTCAGGATACCCACCAATATTCCAGATAAGCCAAACCAAACCAGAACAAATGTCATGGTGAACATTTCAATAACGCAGAGGACGAATCCAGCAATAAGCCAAAATTGATAGGTCATGTTGTATCCTTGTCACATGATAAATCTAATGCTCACTTGAAATCATATAAAATGGTATTACTTATCGATACTTTTTCAAAAAGCAGAAGATCGGCAAGCTGTAGTAAAAAATGATACTAAACTGATTAATAGCAGATTGCCAGTCTCTGATCATTTCTTCGCAATATTTTTTAAAGGGCAGATGCATTAGTATTAAAATAGCTTCAACCAATTAGATGAGTCTTTCATATCTGAACGTCCTTCCGGTTAGTCCTCTTGGTTGACTAATACAGTCGACTAAACCTTTACATAAAACATGAGTACCGCTTTATGACCGGTTCAAGTGGGTAAAGTGGGTTTTTTCCTCAGAAGCCCCTCACCGCAGTTGTGAAGAGTGTGCCCTCCGACGGAAGCCACTACCGCACACATTTTTTTAGCGGCAGGGGGCGGCCGGCACAAAAGTCCACTTTTCCCACTTCACCAGCTGCCGGTTCAAGTGGGTAAAGTGGGTTTTTCCTCACAAGCCCTGCGCCGCCGTTGCGAAGAGTGCTACTCCGGACGAAAGCCACTACGGCACGCATTTTTTTGGCGGCTGGGGGCAACTGAAACTAAAACCCACTTTTCCCACTTCTCCAAATTCCCGCATATTGTGGCAACCCCGGCCCGGCATCACTACCCCTAGGGGTACCCGGCGAACGCTGCACCAGCGGCCAGAGGGGCAGCCAGAGGGGCAGTTCTCGCCGCCAGCTCCGGCTCCCCCCGTGGCCACCATTTTTCAGCCGCCGCCGTGAAGATCAATCAATGGCAGCGAAGATATCCCGTACTTTGGAGTGGAGTAAGGCGAATGCACGAAGCATGTGAAACTGCTCCCCACACACATCAGCCAGCTCTTCGCTGAACGACAAGTGGCTGTAGGCGTACAGGCATGTTGTGACTCCGAAGGCATCCGCAGTCATATATCCCTGATAACCGTTCTGGCTCACGACATGGTACTGCTGGTCCGATTCAGGAATCATAAGGAATCCATTGTTTGATAGCTTGTGCATCTGCCATGTGCCTCCAGAGTAATCACGAGACAGGTTCCTTGCCATATTGAAAATGAACGGCTCGATCCGAAACGGGAAGTGAATGCCGAAGATCCTTGCGGGGAAATTAATGCGCTCGTTGCCTTCCAAAATTCTACTTGTGATCGTCATGATAGTGTCTCCTTTCATAATAGTCCTCGTTCTGTGAAGCTGAAATACTCCCCATCGCCGACAACAATATGATCTAAAACCCTAATACCCATAATCTCCCCGGCCTCTTTCAGGCGCCTGGTAATTGATATATCCTCAGATGATGGAAATGGATCACCCGTAGGATGCTGGTGGACCAGAATTAGGGCGGCAGCATTTGACAGGCAGGCTGTCTGGAATACAGACCTAGGCTCAACGATAGACTGATTGAGACTCCCGATGCTTACAACGTCCAAGCAGATAATTCGGTTTTTGCCGTCAAGATGCAGGGTCAGGAACATTTCCTTGGTTTCCTTCATCAGAAACTGGAACGAATCTGATACCTGCGCTGGTGATGAGTACCGCTGTCCTGTTTTAAGGTAGTTGGTGATGTCTTCTTTAACTGTGAGATTTTCGTAGACAGCTTTGATCTGCCTGAATTTGATTGTTTTCATGCTTTCCTCCATAATAATAGGGAGCTTTTCAGGGCTCCCGTAGGTAAGTGGCTGATATTGTTTAAGCTTTCTTTACTCCTTCGATAATGTCATCAAGTACTTTGCCCAGTCCCATCCAGACGATCGTCCCGACCATGCCGATCTGATAGCCATTCTGAACTGCAACGCCGAGAGCCATCACATAGAGGCACCAAAATTTCTTTGGATGCAGCAGAGTGAGCAGCGACATAAATGATACAAATCCTAAAGTCATAAATATTCCTTTCACTGATAGTTAGTTGAGCCCGTTAAGTTATAAAGAACACGACATAATACGTCTTAAGTAGGAGTCTGAGCGATTCCTATAAGGTGTAACTGAAAACTGATGATTTTCCTGGCGGAGTTGTTCGTTATTTTGATTTCTTTACTTTGGAGGGTTTCGATTGAGGAGCTTCTGGAGCGGATTTTGTGGGAATGCTACACAGCTTCTCATTGACGATAGTCGCGAGAAGGAAGCCTGGACTATTTGTGCTACGGCCCAAAAACAAAGGCTGCAAGGCTTTGGAAGTGATACTGGGAGTACCAGACAGAAGCTGCTTAATGGCAGCTATAGATACCCACTCCTTGCAGTAGAGGCCGCTGCCACTGTTCCCTGATAGACGGATGTATTGACTGTCTCCCTGAGAGCCAATGTCGTAGTTGATCGTACTTCTCTCGCTGAGACTTTGGCATGAACCTGATCGTACTACCTGGATTTCTTCTTTACACATCGGTTCTTCTTTACTCATCGTTATTCTCCTTGTCATTTAATTTGCCTTCTATATAAGATGGCACTAAGGCCGAAGGGGTCTGGTACAGAATATCCAGAAGAGCCATAGCCTCTGCGAATTCGACAGGATGAATCTTCCCGTCATAAAATCTGATTCCGGCACGTTCTTCAAAATATTCACGGTCAGTGTCAGACAGTCTGATCACTAGCTTTTCAACGATTTCATCCATGGTATTTCTCCTTATTGGGCATAAAAATAGCCCCGAAGGGCAGCCGTGATGTGATGTGGATTGATGTGTTTTTAGCGTTTCCGGCATATAAGCCAGAGCACGAGCAGAACCATTGCGACTAAGATTGCAAGTAAAGCCTTGATTGACACAGACATTACTGTGACGAGAGCTGACAGAACGCCGAACTTAATCAGTATGGCGCCGAGAATGCTTGCGAGTAAAAACAATATAAACATGTCGGTTTCCTCCTTTCCTAAAATTAACCCCCGAAGGGCACATCTAAAAATCACCTCCTTCCAGATGCCAACCTTTACCGGTAGCGCTGTCGTACTGCCCAACTAGAACTTTCCCGGCATATGCGCTGAGAATGCATCCCTGTTGCTTCCATGCACCGCTCGGGAAGTATCCGGGTTTATACCTGACTCCGAGAGCGACCATTTTTTCAACGAACTCGATTTTAGTCATGGTGTGCCAGCTCATTTAATCCCCCTGCTCTCCGCCCAGAGCATGAAGATGCCAATTGCCGCCAGGATGCCTATGAAGGTCTTGAATGCGGCTGCGAGGAGGCCGAATGGAGTTAGTGCGATAATGATGAGTAAAATCCAGATCATGGTGAGTTCTCCTTTCTTGAAACAAAAATAGCCCCGAAGGGCTTTGATGAATTGAGTGCGATTGTGACGGTGTTGCTACTTGCGGCAGATCATAGAGGTTTGATCATTGATTCCTCAACCTTCTATGTGTAGGGAGGTCGACTAAGCGCATTGCTACACCTAAACCAAAATGCATCAAAGGGGTAGGCAGTAAGGTTTTTCTTGCTTTCTCTACTCTCCCTGTTGACAGCTTAGAGTTGCTGTACGAATCTAAAAAAATGCACGTATATTTTATATAGCACGTAATGTAATCATGATGCTTACTTTTTTATTGACACACATGTCTAGTTATGTTATGCATCGATTGTAGCAATACATATAAAAAAGGAGGTTGTATGGCAAGAATCACTTTGAGTGTACCAAATGAGTTACAAGTGAAGATGGAAAAGTACAAGGATGTCATTAATTTTTCAAAGGTTTTTCAGGAGACGATTGCAAAAAAAATTGATGAGAAAGACGCTTTTAAAGAGCGAATTAAAACGGGGGAGATTGATGTGGAATCTATCGTAGCACGATTAAAAAAGCAAAAGGCTGAGGATGAAGAACGTTTTTTCGACGACGGTGTTGAGGAGGGCTTTCGTTGGGCTCAAATTGTAAGCTACGCAAAGCTAGTTTACGCCGCTGGGAAGTTTGAGCTCAACGGATCATGGTATACTGATCCAATTCTTGGCGAAGATCTGGTTGAACTTGTAACCGACCAACAAGGCGAGGTGGAAATGCCAAAATCGCTGGCGACTTGTTTTCTGCGTGGCTGGCTGGAGGGTGTTCGCAACTTCTGGAATGAGGTACGGCACCGCTTATAAGTTTCTCTAAACCACTGCCACCAAAACGGCGACTCTCTTATAGATACAGAGGTCGCCGTTTTTCTTTGATTCCGCAGTTAATGTCAATTTGAATGCAAATTTAGGGATTCTCCTTTCTGTGTGTATTTATGTGGTTTTGCTGGTTATGGCCAAAAAAAGCCCCCAAGGCTGGATGCCAAGGGGACTTGAGGGGACTTCTTATGTTTACTTGGAGGTTACAAGCCGAGGAATGAGTTGATTACCTTCTGTACCTCAGCTATGGACACGCTACTGTTGTTGTCCTGATCCACGCAAGCCTCTACCGTTTTCAACCCAAGGAACATGTTGATAGCTGATTGCACCTCAGCAATGGTAACCGTACCACTGTTGTCGCAGTCGCCCGGTTTGCTTGCCTGTAGAGGACTGAATGTCGCCGTAACCGTACAGTCGGCAGTAATAGCTCCGGTGGTATACACGGTACCGTTTTGCGTTCCGTTGCACCCGGTAACGCTCTTAAGAGCAAACCCGGCTCCAGGCTGGATGGTGCAGCTTCCCTGCTTGCCGGAACCGACTGTCAGAGGGCAGTCAATATAGCCATTGCCCTGACCGGTGACCGCACTGATTTTGAATGTGGTTTGCGCCACAGGTGTCAGCGCTATGTTTTTTGAAGTGATCAGCATGGCAAGGCCGATAAGCCCTGGGTACTCGGCGGAATTATAGCCGGTAGCACTTGCGGACAGCGTGAAGCTCCCCGGAGAAACAGTCGTGAGATAACTGCCAGTTGAGAGCGTCGTTGCCTGCTTAGCGTAAATTGATACCGTCGCTCCTGCTATCCCGGCTCCGGTTGTTGAATCGGTTACCTTGCCAGTGACCAGGGAAACTCCGCCGTTGGTATTGTCGGTGTCAAATTTACTCACGCTGCTCTTGGTGATTACGCCATAACTGTCAACAGCCCAGACTTGCCAGTAATATCTAGCCAGATCGAGAAGTCCGTCATCGTAAGTAATTATTGCGAACTGATCCAACAGACCTTCCTTAACAATGGAAGGATTGCTCATACCTTCATTACGGCTCACCAACAGGGTATAGCTGACCTGGTCGTTGTCAGGGTCGGTGGCCATGGCCCACTCAAAGCTAAGAGTGGTTTTCTGGGTGCTTTCAGAGGGGGGTGAAGTCAGCGCAAATGCATTCGGCGCCCGATTGCCGGCCCTGTTTCTGTACAGGGTAAGATGGCTGTTGCTCATGTCGCCGCTCACTGGCTCCTGTATATGAATGCCAATCTCATAATTACCGGACTCTGTGAAGTTTGCATACGTGCCTTTGTAGCTGCTGGTCGCTGAATCAAATGTCATGGTTACCGTTGGAAGGTCGATAATCAACTGGTCGCCACCCGCTTTTGGTATGGCAGAAGGCGCACGAACCTCAAACCACGCATTCTGTCCGGGAGTGCCCGCTACGCTGATAACGGCGCTGGTCTTACCGGCATCGAGAAAGATAGATGTAACCGAAGCATTAGGTTCAATCGGGAGCATGCCTGTCGGGTCGAAGGCGATATTTTCACCGGTTCCCATATACAGGGTATCTGGGGCGTTATCTTCGGTTCCAGCCGGAATCTGGTAGATACCGACCGTGTCGCCGTTGATGCTGACCCGTGGATTCTGGAGCGGTTTGTCTCCATTTGCGCTTACAACGCCTCCGCGTCTGGTGTATACGGCAATGTCAGCGGCGGCATCATTGAAAGAGTCGCGCACGGATTTTCCCTGTCTGAGATATTTGTAAAACACATCCAGGAAGTATTCGCCACTCCGTATGCCGTCTGGTTCGTTGGGGCCGCGAAACGATTGTTCATTGACGTCGGCGCTGGTGATGATGATACGGCCGGATGCGGCGATCTCATTAATGTAACTCCCCGAATCGCAACTGCCGATGATGATGTAGCGGGTCTGGGCGAGGGCAGCCGGATTGAGCCCCTGTTCGAGCCTGTTCAGCCAGTCGGCAAGTTGTGTGGAAGAGAGTATTTTATCCTCCATGTAGAATTTTTCCTGGTCGCCATGATCGATGAGGATTATCTGCAAAGGCGCCGGCTGCTGATTGAGCTTGTCCTTTGCCCAACTGGTGATGGCGTCTTCCACATCCTGAATGTGGCTGGCATTTACGTCAGCACGGACAACCTTGATATTGTCGTCGGTAAATCCGCGGGCTGACAGGGCGTTCATGGCGCGATTGAAGGTCTTGGCGTGCGACGCTACACCTTCTCCGGAAGGTATCCGCCCAACAATCATGACGGCATACCCTGCTACCGGAAGCACCCGCAGAGTTGTTGTCTGCGATGATACCGGCGCCAGGCTCCCATCTACACCTCCGGCAAATCCCTGAAGCTGATAGCGTCCCGGCTGCTGGATCATGGTCGCGGGTATGTCGCTGCTAAAGGCGCCGTTCGCGTCGCTGGTCAGAGAGAGCGTGGCAACCCCGCCATCAGGACTTGTGATTGTGACGTTAACCGGCTGACCAACGGTCGAAGAGCCGCTGGAAGTAAGCAGGCCGTTTGCCGCCACCGGGTTTCCGGAGATTATGGCATTGGCCGAAATACTTAAAGAAAGAGTCGAAACAACCGTCTTGACCGGCTTGGCCATAGTGGTAAACGTGGTAACAACAGCCGGCAGGGCATTTCCGTACGGATCCTTCACGCCGGTCAGGTTATAGCCGTACGCTGTAGCATACGAAAGCGGCGCACTGGGGATGATCGTCCAGACAGTACCGTCGGCGCTCAGACTGCCTGATGCGGTGACACCAAGAATACGGCCTGCCGCCGGAAGGGTTTCCGCCGCTATCCGTTTGCTGAAGGTGATGACAATCGCCGTATCCAGCGCAACGCCGGTGGCATTGTTGATCGGCAGTACAGAGGTTACGGTTGGCGGAACCGGGTCGATTGCATAGGTCTGGCTCTTTACCGGTTCGCTTGTCCCACTGGTATCCCTGGCATAGTACTTTAACGTCGTGGTGGCGGTGATCTCAACAGGTGAGCTAAAACTTTTTGCCGTCGCGCTAGAAGCCGGATTCGAACCGTCGGTGGTGTACGAGATGACCGCACCGTACACACCGGTGGACAATGTTACCGCCTGAGCGGCGTTGAACAGGCCTCCCTGAGGTGTGGCGGTGGTTACGAGAGCAGCGGGATTAATAATATAGGTCTGGCTTTTTAAAGCTTCCACGTTACCCGCCGCATCACGGGAGAAGTATCTCACTATACCTGATGAGGTGATCGGCACCGGACCAACGTACGTCTGCGTCGCGCCGGTCGCCGGCCAGATCGGGATGGAGCCGTCGGTAGTATAGTAGATTGCCGCGGCCTTGCTGGTTGCAAGGGTTATTTTCTGAGGAGAGCTGAAGGTGCCGCCGACCGGAGATGCAGTGGTTTCCGGCACTACCGTGTCGATGGAATAGGTCTGGCTTCTGACCGTTCCTATGGCGTTTTCTTTGCTGATGGCAAAATATTTCAGCGTAGTGGTCGATGAAATGGTTATCGGGCCGGTATAACGGTTTGACGAGGCGTCCGGAGCCGCACCGTTGGTGGTGTAGTAGATATCGGCCAGTAAAGAGGAAACCAGAGTTATGGTCTGGTTGGAGTTGTAGAGTCCGCCAAGGGGAGAAGCGGTCACAACCGGGATTGGCGGCGCAACCAGTATAGTATAGGTCTGGCTCTTCACCGCTTCGCTGGTCCCGGTAGCTGAATCCTTGGCAAAATACCGGAGTGTTGTCGTGGTTGCGGCAGGAAGTACTATTGCGCCGCTGTAGATTTTTGTATTACCGGTAGAATCCGAGCTGTCCGGGATTGTGCCGTTGATCGTATAGTAAATGGTGGCGGTCGGCACACTGCTGGTGAGGGTAACGGAAACCGTCTGGCCTATGGGAAACGTGCCTCCCGAGGGCAACGCCGTGGTGATCGGAACAGGAGATATTATATATGTTTGCGTGTTTACCGTTTCACTGACGCCATACAGATTGATGGCAAAATATTTCAGCGTGGTGGTGGCGCTGACCGTTATCGGCCCGCTGTACGTTTTGGTGGAGGCGCTCCCCGGCAGCGGGGTACTACCGTCGGTGGTGAAATAAATTTTGCTGCCGGAGACGCTGCCGGTGAGGGTTACATTCTGCGTTCCGTTGAAAAGTCCGCCGGCGGGCGCCGCCGTTGTAACCGGCGCCACTGAAGTGGTGCCGGAAACCTGTGTGGATGGAGCGCTTTCCCCGGTACTGCCCGTTGCCGATACGGCATAGGTGTAGCTGGTGTTTAAAGCCAGCCCTGAATGGGTATATGCGGTATCAGTAGTGCTGGCAAGCTGCGTGTACTGTAAGGATGATCCACCGGGTGAGCCCCCTCCTCCGGCGCTGGTCTGAAAATGTGCCTGTATGTGATCAATTGCTGTGCTGTTGAAAGAGTAATCAGCATTGTTCGCATAATTAGGCTGGCCGGCAACCCCATGCCAGCCGCTCGTGATGGTTCCGTTAACCACGGCAAAGAAGGGGTCAGGAGCCAGTTTGAGTACGCTGCGAAGGGTCGGCGGAAGGGTAATCGCCAGAATCCGTTGGCCGTACACGGTTCTGATGTCCCAAGTACCAAATCCAATCGTGCTGGTTGTGTTGGTCGTGAAGTTGTATTGGCTGATGGCAACGGCATTGCCGCTGCTGAAATAGAGATTGTAGTGGAATGGCTGTCCGCTGGCGCTTTCAAGATACAACGGGGTGTTGGTCGACATATAGGCGGCCGGGATGTCGTCAATTGTGGCGACAGTTGGAGGAATTATGTATGCATTGTTGGTCCAGTAGCTGTCAGAAAGCTGGGTGAACGTTTTGTCATAGCGTTGCGATCCGGACGGGAACACCGGGGCGCCGGAAGCTATCGGCAGGTACTTCTCTACAGAGCTGCCGATGGGAGCTCCCGCCAGGTCAACGATGCCGATGGTTAATTTCTGCTGCGTCTGGTCGGTCTTGTTGGTAAGGGTTGCGCTGCCGTCGCTGTTCATTGCCACTGTAAGGTTCGAGGGAGTGTCACTTCCCTGCACCCAGCCGCCGGAGGTGAGCATGTAGTGATTACTCACAGGTTGTGTTGCAAAATCAGGGGGAGAGGTTGAGGTCCAGCTCATGGTGCTGTAGTCCCAGAAGCGGGTGTACGCTTCATTCAGGGCGGCGCCGTCACCGGTGAGAGTGAGCAGATTTGTGTCAAAACCGTTCTTGGTAACGGGACCGCTCATATAATTATACGATCTCAACGTATAGAATCCTGTAGACAATGCATCCCTGAGGGCGGTTCCGGTTGCAATTGACGGAGCAGCGACACCGGCCAGGTAGACATTGTAGGACTGGGCGCCGTCAACCGGGTTCCAGGAAAGGGCTGTATGATCGGAATTCGCACCAACCTTGAGACCGGTGGGTGCGGCAGGAGCGGTGATGATGTAGGTCTGCGTATTGACCGCCTCGCTGATGCCTGAAGCGTCCACGGCAAAATACTTGAGTGTTGTCGTGGCGGCGGTTGCCAGCAGAATCGGCCCGCTGTAGGTTTTGGTAGTTCCTGATGCGCTCAGTTTGACCGGAGTTGTTCCGTCTGTGGTGTAATAGATGACGGCCCCCGGGGAGTTCGCGGTCAGAGTGACGGATTGTGCAGACGCATAGGTCCCCCCCGGAGGGGAAGCGCTGGAAACCGGAGTCCCGGCAGTGGTAAAGTTCCAGGTAGCGGCTGACGACATGCCATTGCCCGCAAGATCTTTAACGCCGGAACCAACGATAACGGCAAGAGTTGAGTTTTCGGGAAGCGGTGCGGACGGCTTAAAGCAGGCCATCCTCGACGAAGCGTTATAGGTATAATACCCGTCGGCGCCGTTTGAGAGCGCGAAGTTGCCCGGCAGGGTGCGCTGATCAATCCCCTTGTTGAAATACGCACAAATGGAGGAGTTTGCAGTAAATCCTGTTGAGCCGGGATATGGCGACTGGCTCACAACTTTTAACTCCTGGACATCATTGTTGCTGAAAAAGGGATAGATCGCCGAATTGGCGTCGTTGCTGTCAGAGTTGCTTGCATAGCCGTCACCGTCGGCATCAACGAGGGACGCATAATTGAAACCGGTATTCTCTTTCTTCACCATGACTGAATGACTGAAATTGTGTACGACGTCGGAAGTCTGTACTGGGGCACCGGTAAGTGTAGGCATACCCATGCCAGCATCCTGTGCGGTGATCCAAAACAGGGGAGGCGCTGACAGCGTGGCAAATTGCGTTGCCGGTATAGTAACAGAAGTCAGTGGATATACCGTAACCTGCTCGGACGTTCCGTCATTGTTGATATCAACGTATCCATACGCAGTGTAAACCGAATCTATCAGGCCATCGCCATAGCCCTGAGAGCTTACCGACAGATCGGTACTGCTGAAAAAGTTCGCGGCATACCAGACGGGGATATCGCTCGACACCGGCGCCCAGGAGAGGCGCATGCTCCCGTCCGGCTCAACGTTGGTCCTGAACGTCCGGTAATCTACCGGTGGCAACGGATGGGCGGCAGGCTGGTAAAAATAGCGGGTAGTGCTTCGGCCGGAGGTATCGCGAACGGTGAAAGTATAGAGGCCGACTGCCGGTACACCCGATTCTTCCAGAACATACGTATAGAAATTTGACCAGCGCCCGAGGCTCAGCAGATCCCGACTGTAGCCGTTCGGCCCGGTGACTCGAATCTCGGCCAGCGCTCCTTGAGGGGCAGAGGCATTGACCGTAATAATAGACGTGGTAATCGCGGAAGGACTCGTCAAGCTGCGGATCCGCCAGGAGCTGATGACCGGCTTGCCGGCGTTGTACGGGGCAGGGTTCAGATCGATAAAATCGCCGCTCCTCCGGTTGTGATGAGTGGTGACGTGGTTGTTGTCAAACACCTCAACACGCCACTGCTTGGTGGCCAGATCCCCCAGCGTTGCCTTGGCAATATCCACGTATGCCACATTCTGGCGGGATGTCGAGACTACCGGGCTGTTGGTGCCTGGCCCGGTAATCTTGTCATACACATAGACCCGGTAATAGATCGGTCCGGTATAATTTACATTGGCCCAGGAGAAACGGATATAGCCATTTCCCTGGTCCTCAGCCTGCAAGGTCGTGGTATCTGGTTTCGGATAGGTTACCGGAGCGGTCAGCGTTGCGTAACCGTAATGATCGAGTCCGTTGGCTACGAAGTGAATGGTGTAGGAACCAGGTGCCAGGGGAGTGGTGAATTTTTTGTAGAACTCCTGGCTGCTCCGGTCAGTGCCGATATCGAATGTATAGATGACGGTTCCGGCCGAATCGCGCAGGTCGACGGCGCTTACCGCCGCCGGAGTATTCACGGACAGGTTGGCTTCCGTAGTGGTTGCACCGTTACTTTCCGTACGGTTGAGTAATATGGCATAATTGGTAAGCAGACGATTCGCATTATAATCGGCTGCCTGTGGTGTGAAATCGACATATGCCGTATTGGTGCGGATGGCCATCACATCAACGGTAGGAGCGTCGAACGCCTCCACCCGCACGTTGTAGGTTGTGCCGTCCGTAAATATTTTGGCCGGTACGTCGGCGTAGGTCATCATGTTTCGCGTACTGCTATAGAAAAAAGCGCCATTAAGCCATACGCTGATCCGATAGTATACCGGTCTGGTGTCATTCACCGGCGCCCAACTGAAGCGGTACGAATTGTCGGTCCCGGTCTTACGCTGTATCTGCAGGGTGTTTTTGTCCACCTGCGGCAACAGGGTTGCAATCGGTACATTATTGGCAACACGGTAACTGACATTGCCGTTGGCATCGGTCATGGTAAAGGTATAGACGCCATTCGGCAGGGAGTTGACGGGAAATTCGTGGTACAGGGAGGTTTGCCCGTTCAACATCGGATTTATGTCAGCATCGGTGAAGGTATAAGGGGAGAAACCGTTCGGCCCGGTAACGTTTAAATTGATTCCGGCCAGAGTAGTTGTGGTCATTCTGATGGTGGCGTCTAAAACATCGACCCTGGTGCCGTTGCCGTTGGTACGGTGATAGACCCCTCCTTGAGCCAGGGTTACCGGAGGCGGGTAGATTACGGTACCAGTTGGCAGCGTGGAGAGTCCGGTGGTGGTAAAATTCCAGGAATATGGTGCCATACCGTTGCCGGATTCATCCTTTACACCGGAAGTGACGGTGACGGAGTAGGCGCTGTTCGCTGAGAGCGGGACAGATGGCGTGAAAGTGGCGATCCGCGAGGACGGACTGTAACTGACGGAGCCGGTTACGGCAGTATTCAGGGTAATGTTGTAGAGCGTGAAATTGCCCGGCAAGGTATTCTGTTTGATAGGCTTGTTGAACGTCACGGTGATGGTACTGGATATCGCATTACCGATCGATTGCGGCGAACGCGAGGTCATCGACAATGGCATGGCGCCGCTGTCCGAGAACGGATAACTGGCCGGATTGGCATCGCTGAGGTCAACATTGGAGGCAAAGCCGTCACCATCGCTGTCCGTCAGCGTGCTGAAATCACGCCCGACAACATCATTTCCCACCATAACCGACGAGCTGGTATTGTTGACTACGCTGAAGTTGGCGTCATCGGAAACTCTGACCACACCTATGGTCGGCATCGTCAAAGTGGCGAGGGTTGCTGCGGGGATTACGGTTGATGCCTGCTGATAGGGAGAAAAGCTGCCGACCGGGTAGACGCGATCAAGCTGTCCATCACCGTTAAGATCGTATTGACCATAAAGTTCAAGCTGGTACCAGAGCGGCACGTCGCTGACTACCGGCGCCCAGGATAGCCGCACATCGCCGTTCGTTTCCAGGTTGGTATGGAATGTGCGAAAGTCAACCGGCGGCACGGGATGGCTGGCCGGCTGAAATTTGTATCTCACGGCGCTTTTGCCGTTTGCATCCTTGACTGTTATTGTATAGAGGCCGGACGCAGGCGCGCCTTGTTCCTCAAGGGCAAACTCGCCATACATGTTAGACCATCTCCCCTGCGTCAGAAGGTCACGGCTGTATCCGCCGGGGCCGGTCACCAGAATTTGGGCAAGGGTACCTTGCGGCGATGTGGCATTGACCGAAACGCGGGAATAGGTGGACCCGTCCGAAGTGGTGTTGTTCCGGATTCGGAAGCTGTTGATCACCGGCCGGGCTGCGTCATAGGCAATGGGTGATACATCGATAAATGAGCCGCTGGTCCGGTTGTGTACAGTGTTAGTGATTGGGCTGTCAAACACCTCCACCCGCCATTGCAACGGGTTGGTGCCGAGATTTGCTTTTGGAATGTCGGCAAAAGCCTGATTGGTACGCATACTGTAGTAATAGATGCCTGTTACGGTATCCTTGATGGCAACCCGGTAATACAGCACCCCGGTGTGATCCACGTTGGCCCAGCTAAAGCGGTTGTTTACATTTCCGAGGTCTTCGACCTGCCAGGTGGTCTGGTCAGTGGACGGATAGGCAACCGGAGTCGTCAGAGTGGCATACGCATACTGGTCGATACCATTGGCGACAAAATGGTACCTGTAGGCGCCCGGTGCCAGAGGTGTGGCAAACTCCTTGAAAAAGTCGGTGGTAATAACAACCGGGCTGCCGGACAGGTTGCCGGTATACTTGGAGACGTCGGTTGACAGGTTGTAGGTATACACGACCGAGTTGTCAGGCCCAATCAGTTCGAGCATGGTTACGGCTGCATAGTTGTTTACGTTCAAGACCGCTTGGGTAACAAAGGTCGAGCTTCCCGTCGCCCGGTTAAAAACGTTGGCGTTGTTTACCAGCACCCGGCCGGCATTATAGTCCGTTGCCTGCGGCTTGAACGGTACCCATCCGGAGTATGTTCTGTTGGTCATCAGGTCAATGCTTGGTCCGGTATTGCTGACCTCTACCCGCACGACATAATCGACGCCGTCAGTCATGATCCCGGCCGGGACATCGGCATACGTGATCATATCACGGGTACTGTTGTAAACCGGAGTATTGGCGCTGTCATTAAGCGCAATCCGCAGACGGTAATAGTAGGTCTGGGTATCATTCACCGGCGCCCAGCTGATACGATAGGAATTATCGGTCCCGGTCTTTCGCTGCATCATTATTGTGGTTATATCAACCAGCGGCAGGGTACGAGTTGGCGTGACATAGGTGGACATGCGATAGCTTGTATGACCCTGCGTATCGGTAAGGGTCGTGGTATAGACCCCCGGTTTGAGAAGTGATTGAGGATTGGCGACAGTGGCGGCAATCGGTTTAAAGAATGCCAACTGGTTGTTGAAAGACGAACTCTTGTCTTCATCCGTAACGGTGTAAAGAAAGTTGTCAGGTCCGGTAATCGTCAGAGAGGCTATACCGGCGGCTGCCAATGTGGCTGCGGTGCTGTTGACCCCCACATCCAGCGAATCGTACTCGACGCCATCGCTTCTCAAATGATGGTAGACCAAACCATAGGCAAGCGTCACGCTCGGGTTGATATCATAGCGGTATCCTGTGGAGATGTTGTCCGCCTCGTCCTTCGCAAAGGCATACAAGGTAGTAGAAGAAATCCCGTTATATTTGTCCGGGACGGCGTTATTCCAATAGCAAGATACGGGATCATTTATCGAAGTGACGCAATAATTTTTGACGTTTACGTTGTCAGTAGCGCTGAACTTCGTGATGACAATCTTACCTCCAGATGCTCTGCTCGCCGCAAAACCGGTAATTATCGGTTTTTGGGTATCAGTAGGGCCTACGACATACGTTGCCGATTTGACCGGAGATAAGCCGTCAGCATCCTTTGCCAGGTAGTTGATGGTGGTGGTCGCACCGGCCGGCAGGGTAATTGGGCCGTTATAGCGTAAAGACGTCAAGGTGGGGGTAGTACCGTCCAGCGTATAGTAGATGTCTACAACCTTGTTGGCAATAAGTGATATTTCACGGGGAGCAGGGTAACTGGCGGCCGCCGGATAGGCATTCAGTACCAGCGCCCTGGTGTCAAGGGCAAAGGTGGCGGTGACAAGCCGGTTGGAAATCATATTTACGACGCAATCATCACCTTCCAGATTGTCGCATCCTGTCCAGCCGCTCAGAGTTGAGGAACTTCCGGGTGTGCCAATCAGTCGCTGATTTGTAAAGTTGTACGGTACCGTCACGGAACAGTTTACTGTCGGGCAGGAGATTGGCAAAACCGGTTGTGCGGATGTGACTACTCCGGAGCCGGTGCCGTTTACAGCAACATTCAGCTGATACGACATGGGAATACTGGTTGCGTTTCCGGTCAAAGGGATATACGAGTGGGGCGCCAGCGGATCGTTACCCGCGATATCGATATATGCCCTGCCGTTGCCGGTTCCCGAAATCGGCCGATAACTGGTTATCATGGTACAGGAATTCCCAGGCGCCAGTGTCGGCGCCAGCGAAGGGCAGGTTCCTGCAGTTATCTTGTAGTCCGCAGCGGCATCACCCTTGAGAGCAATTGAGCTTACCGCGAGGTTTGCCGTACCCAGATTGGATATGGTAACCAGAACGGGAGCAGAGGAATAGAAATAAGCTGAATCGGGAGATACGGAGATTCTGGGCATTTCCGATCCGGCGCACGCCCCTCCCCTGATTTCACGGGCATGCAGAAGAACCGTCTGTTCCAACCGTCCCAACCCTATGGGCAGCACGCCACCCAGGGTACGATCCGATAGTACGCTGCCGCTGCCGCAATCGACAGCCAGCGTGCGGAGATTGACCGGCGCGGCGCTGTTAAAGAATTTTGACAGGTCAACAATGGTGTTTCCGGCATAAGATGAGAATGTGGGACCTGCCAGTGATGCCTTGATGTCGGCAAGCGCATTCTGAATCTGTGTAAGTTCGTAGGACGTCGCTCCCATGGGAGTGTCGTTGAGCGGTTGATCCAACACAAAGAGATGCCCGCCGAGAGCAGTGCGGGATTTTATCTGAGCAACCGACTGGTTGAAAATATCAATAAAGGAGAGAAGTTCTGTTTTCGCCGTGGACAGTTTTGCCGGATTTTGAGGTGTAAGCAGCGTATTTGAGCCGAGCAGCAGGTCATAATACAGTTTCACCTGTTTCGGGTCGCCGCTCAGAATCTGGGGAGGATTGAAATCCAGACCATAGACTCCGAGAAGCTGCAGATTGCAGGCAACCAGATGCATCATCGCCTTTATCACCGAGACATCGCCATAATCGACCGACAGGTAATTTGTGATGGAATTCCCTATGGCAGCGGGACTGATCGAGGATGTAAACGATGGGTTTGTAACCGCGTCAAAATTGGCAATGGCGCCATTAATTTCAGGCAATACCGTTGATGAGAGATACGCTATCACCATGCCTGTGGAGGGGGTTGTGTTGGCGATACCGGGCCGTTTCTGCGATGTATCCATCTGGGTATTGTACAACCCGAAACTGGTGAAGCTTAGACCGGACAGCTCCAATATCTCCCTTATACTGTCGATACCGGGGGAAGCAGTCGCCTGGCCATCTTCGTAAAGCGCGAGGATACGGGTTACACCATACAGGAACTGCGCTTCCTGGTTGGTGGAATCGCTCGCAACCGCCCGTTTGAAGGCATCGCGTGCTGCCAGAATGTTGTGATTTTGGAGAGAGGCCTTGCCCGAGGCAATGAATCCGTGGGCATCAACAGGCGCTGCAGCGTCGCTCACCATCTTGGCAGTCGAAGATGATCCCTTGCCTGATTGGGATACCAGAGCCGCAGTTGCACACATTGAGGCAAATACAAAAAGCAGAAGAATAATCCCGGTCTTTTTCACGTTATGCTCCCCTCGTCGTCAGATCTGATTAGTAGTTTTAAAAATAATAGAATTTTTTCCGGTCGGCATCGATTTCAATCAGTGAATTTCTGAAATAGATCCTGGCATTTTTTACGTGGTCATACGCCTTATCATGCAGTGTAACTTCGATATTTTTTGTCAATATGAGCGGATGTGCCGTATCTGCGTCCCATTCAGCATCGGACGCTGAAAATTGCATTATTCCTTTAGGAGTTTTGACGGTACCCCGGATCTCTTGAAAAAAATTGGTTTTAACGAGGTTTGATCGCAGTCCCAATATTTTTTTCCCTCTTCTGACTATCTGTTTTCCGGATATCGTTATCTGCAGATCGCCATTCGTTTCCTGAAAGCTATACTCCTTCATCACATTTTCAACATCTTCAGGAAGCGGCTTTATTTTTTCCTGCAGAGGCTTCGTTGCACTCCCAGTAGTAATCTGGTTGGAGCTAATCTCAATAAACAGCGATAAAACGACTGCAACAAACAGAGTTACTATCAGTATCTTTATTGTAAATGTTGCGTTCATGGAATAGTAATAACCGGGGGCATAAATGGCATGCCAAAAATAACATGACACGTTATGTCGGGCTTGTGAAGTTGTACTGGAGAATGTTCTTATACAACCAGAGAAGTGATGTCAACGATTATATTGTTTGCGTAAAGCCAACTTAATCCATGATTGGTGAACTTAACAAACATTGTTATTTCCACAGGCATCGTCACTGTTCGCTCCTCCCCACTCACCCTACAACCCCAAGAAACTATTAATCACCTTCTGCACTTCGGCTATAGAGACGCTATTACTGCTGTCCTGATCCACGCAAGCCTCCACCGTCTTCAACCCCAGGAACATGTTGATAGCTGATTGCACTTCGGCGATGGTGACTGTCCCGTTGTTGTCGCAGTCACCAGGTTTGGTGGGTGCTGACTTGGATGCCGTACATGTTGCCGTTGATCCACCGTTCGCTCCGTCGCATGTCCAACTCCACGGGCCGGTGCCGGTGACTGCTGTCGGTGACCCGGTTGTGCAGAAGTTGGTTGTCGGCGCTGTTGTGAAAGTCCACTTGTCGCTACTTCCGCAGGTTCCATTGACGGGTGCCGGAGTCAAACTGGCTGAGCATGTTGCCGTTGCTCCGCCATTGGTGCCGGTACAAGTCCAGTTCCAGGGACCGGTGCCGGTGACTGCCGTCGGTGACCCGGTACTGCAGAAATTGATTGTAGGTGCTGTTGTGAATGTCCCTTTGTCGCTTGAGCCGCACGTACCATTGACTGCTATCAGGCTGAAGGTAGCCGAGATTGTGTGATTAGCTGTTACGTTGGTTATACTGTAAATGCCACCAGTTACAGATGCCTTCTGGTCAACACTGTTGTCGGTAAAGGTAGCCAGCTGATAGCCCGTTGCTGGTGTGACTGTACACGTCGAGGTTGTTCCGCTGTTGACTGGTGATGTGCAGGTGACGATACCGTTGCCGCCAGTGATTGATCCCGTTGCTGTGTATGTTTGAATATTTGCGGAACAGCTTGCAGTTGTGCCGCCGTTGGTTCCGGTACACGTCCAGCTCCAGGGGCCGGTTCCGGTAACTGCGGTTGCTGTGCCGGTTGTGCAGAGGTTGGCCGGTGTTGTTGACAGGGTTTTTGTGTTGTCTGTTCCGCAGGCTCCATTAACCGGCATTGGTGTGTCGGTGGCTGACAGCGATAGACTGGCGTCCACAGTTTTACCAGCGGTTGCGGTTACCATTACACTCTTCTGCTGATATCCGGTTGCCGTGGCGGTAACGGTGTAGCTTCCAGTAGGAACAGTCGTCATGAATGCACCATTTGACAGAGTAGTGGTGCTTACCGTACCAATGGCAACTTTAGCACCGGATATGGGTACGCCACTGCTGCTCTTCAGATAACCTTTGATGATGCCGGGGAGGCCGTTGGTGTTGTCGGTGGTGAAGCTCCAGTTTTCGATGGAGGATTTAAGAGCACCATACTGATCAACAGCGATGACCCGCCAGTAGTAGGTTGTGTTGTCGGCAAGTCCCGCGTCTGATGCTATGGCGACTTGTGAATCGGTGATCTCTTCAAGTTGATAGTCAATGCTACCGAAGGTACTATCCCTGCTTATCTGTACGGTGTAGGTAAACGGGTCATTGTCAGGATCACTGCTCTGTTGCCAACCGAGGACAAGTACCGTCTTCTGACTGCTGGCATTTGTGGGGCTGGTTAGGTTGAAAGCTGCCGGTGAATTGTTGCTTGGTTTATTTGTATAGACCAGAGAGCGCACCATCGGGGAGATGTCACCGGTCTGGCTGTCCTGGGTGTAGTAGTATATTTCATAAGTGCCGGGAACGGTGAAGCCTTTATATGTGGTTTCCCAGCGACCGGCACTGCTGTTATGGGTCAGGGTTATTGTTTCAAGGTCGAGGATAACCTGACCGGTGCCGCTTGAGTTGATTGTGGTATCCGGCTTCCTGAGTTCAATCCAGGCATTGCCGATTCTGCTATCCTGATCAGCCTTCAGCCAGAGGAGATCACTGGTTTCATAGCTTTGCAGATACTGGGTAGCAGTCGCTGAGGTTATGTCTGCCGGATAACTGCCTGCGTTGAATGCTCCTTCACCGGTGACCAGTTTGGCTATTGCCAGTCCATCAGGTGTGCCATCAAGCAGGTAACTCCCTTTACCGTCGCCGTCTGCGTCCAGTAGTGGGTGCTGAGAAAATTTATCCCCGAAGTTGCTAAATGTTCCGTTGGTAATGCGTGGGATTTTGGGCGTTAATGCGTCCACTGCCTGTTTGAAGGCATCTCCCAGATATTTTCCGGAGCCAAGTCGGCTGAACAGTTCTTCGAGGAAAGCTTCGCCTTGGCGGATCTTGGTTGTCTTGTCATCTGCATAACCAACCATAGTCCCCCTGATTGACTGCTCGATGGCGTCGGCGCTGGTGATGATGATACGCCCCGGTCGGGATAGTGCGGGGATGAATGAGCCGGAGTAGCAAGTACCGATGACGACGATCTGGTTTTCTGCTCTGGCGTCAGGAGTGAGACTGCTATCAAGTGTGGTCATCCATCCTGCCAGATCCTGTGGAGTAATGTAGTCATTGCCGATATGGAACTGGCTGGGGTCACCGTGATCGACAAGGACAACTACCAGAGGCGCTGGGGAGGTGTTCAGTTTGTTTTTTGCCCAAGTGATAATTGCATTCTGGACATCTGTCTTGCTGGGTGCAGTGGTGGCACTACTTTTCAGGTAGGTAATGTCCTCGTCCAGGAACAGACGCTGTATCAGCTTCTCCCTAATCATATCGGTTGTATGAAGGTGATCGAGCAAACCTTCATTACTGTTTATTTTACCATGGATAATGATGGCATAGCCTGCCGATTTGGCAACCAGGATTGTGGCGGTATCGGAGGAGCAGTTCATCATTTTTTCTGCACCGGCATAGCTGACACTGATAAAGTATGTGCCTTTTTTGCTGAAGAGTGACAGTGGCATCGACCATGTGCCATTATTATCAGAGGTCTTGGTATCCAGTGTCTGCTGTCCATCCGGCCCTTTAATGGTTATGGAGATGGTCTGGTTGCTGAGGTCGGCAGATGGTAAATCAGGTAATGTTGCAAGGCGACCGCTGACAGTCAGGTTCTGGTTGAGGGTGAGTGTCTGAGTGTGCGGGGTAAGGCTTAGAGTAGTGACTTTCTTTGCGTTGAAGTTGGCAGTTACTGTTGAGTGATTTGTCGATACGGATACGGTACAAATGTTGCTATTTGGGGTATCGCAATTATTCCAATTGAGGAAGTAATAACCCGCCGCAGGAGTGGCAGTCAGGCTTACCGATGCACCAGTTGTGTAGCTTGCACCAGTAGCACCGCACAGGGTGTCGCAGCTGATGCCGGCAGGTGAACTGATAAGGGTTCCAGCGGCTGCTTCGGACTTGGATACAAGAAGCATGGTAGTGCCACTACCAGTGCCATTGCCACGGGTAAAGCTGACCACCGCAGGGATGGAGACATTGCCGCTACCGTCTGTGGCACGGGCGGTTATGGTGTAGGCAGCGTTGATGGTATTCATGGAAAAATTGGAGGTATCCAGTGTCCATGTTTGCCAGTTGTTTGTTGTGATGGCAGTCAGCCATACCGCTGTTGTGCTGAACTGACCAGTAAGACCTATGTAGCGGATACCGTTGTATATCTGCACCTCAACCTTAGCGACACTGCTGTTGTCATTGGCCGTTCCGTTGATATCCCAGAGGACATCACCGTTTGCCCCGTTTACCGGTGCTGTAATGACCACTGTTGGTGGTGTGGTATCAGCGGTTGGCAGGGTTATTATGGTGTTGGTATTGGCCGAGTCGGAGATATTTCCAGCTGCGTCTTTGGCAAAAGCGTAGAGGGTATTATTCCCAGCGGTGGTGAAGGTGTAACTGGTCGGTTTGGTGCCGTTCCAACTGCATCCTGAGGCACTATTGGTTTCGGTCAGACAATAGGCGGTAACACCCACAGCATCGGTGGCCGTTAAAGTTGAGACTGGCACCGCAAGGCTTGCTGATGTTGAAGGAATAGTGAATACGGTGATGACTGGAGCTGAGGTGTCGGATGGTGGCGCTACAGCTTTGTTGACTAGGCCACCACGGACAGGCCAAATGTAATAGCTATCAGTTTTATAAAATCCTTGCAAATGTCCATCAATCATACTTAAAATCCAAGAACCGTTATTATATCCGGCCACAGAGGTAGAAGTAGACGACCAATAATAATCCTCAGGGTATTTAGTAGCTTTAATATTTAAAAAAGGGTTATCATTTACCTGTGCAGACATTGATTTTGTGTAATCAATCAAAGATATAAGCTCAATATTGTTTGGCAGTCGCCATTGTCCCGGTTTACTTCCATCTGAAAGCCCACACTGGCCATTTGCAAGGGTGCTGGCCTTGTTGAGACCTGTATTCCAGTTTGTTTTTCCAAAACAGCTTGCATCTTTTAGCCAGATCAATCCAGTCATATTATCATTTACAGTGCCGTCACTATTGTCTGTAAAGCGAGGGATTGGCGATGAAATATTTTGTTTTATTTTAACTGGCCAAACAAAGAAAGCTGAACTCTTTGATCCATTTCCAGATTGTCCAGTCGCAACATAAAGATTCCATGCATCAGTCTGATTATTTTCATATGTGCTAGAAGACCAATAAGAGAGGTCACCAGGAAAGTTATTAAAAGGGTGGCCTGCAGGCAGAGCTGGATAAGCACGTTGAAAATCAATTATACTTTGAAATTCTTTTATTGAAGGCATCCGCCATTCACCAGAGTTAGAGCCATCGCTAAGGTTACATTGTCCATTTGCAAGGGCATTTGTACTGCTAGTTGCAGCATTCCAGTCTATACGGCCAAAACAATTAGCATCCTTCAACCAAATAAAACCTGTCATTTTATCTGTAACCGTACCATCTCCGTTAGTTAAAAATCTGGGGTTAGGCCATGTAGCCCCCGCCTTAATATCTCCATCCTGACCAGTACCCGCGCAGGTAATAGTTGCGGCTGCCGCATCATAGCAAGTCGTTTGACCAGTCTGTGGAAGCATTATCACCGAGCTTGCCACCAAGGTAGTGTTAACCGTCCAAGTGAATGCGACCGGTGTTGATACGTTGCTGGCGCTGTCGGTGGCTCGGACTGTAAAGGTGTGCTGGCCGTTTGCAAGACCGCTGTAACTGTATGGAGATACACAGACTGCGTAAGCACCGCTGTCCATTTTGCATTCAAAGGTGGCAGTCTCGCTCGCGCTGAAAGCTATTGTTCCTGATACCTGATTGGAGTAGTTCATCGGTTGGGATGTCAGTGTAACGGTTGGAGTGATTGTGTCGGGAAGATTGGCTGAGCAGCTTGCGTTGGTTCCGCCGTTGCTGCCGGTGCATGACCATTTCCAGGAACCGGTACCGGAGTTGGTAACAGTAGTAGGGGTGCCTGTGCTACAGAGATTGGTAGCAGGAGCAGTGGCGAATGATTGGGCGTTGGCGCTGCCGCATAAGCCGTTTGTTGTAATATCGGCTACAGTAAAAGCAGTTTTTACAAACGTGCTTCCCTGCATACCACCGCTAAAAAGCAGTCGCCCGTCATTCATTGTAGCCATTTCATGCCATGTGACATTATACAGAAAATTTTGAGATTCCGTTGACCATGTATTGTTGGAAACATTATAAGAGATGAGATTTCTGTTTTCTGGCTGACTGACGATTACCTTTTGTCCGATTACCCCACCAATTTGATACATGGTGGCGATTGGCAATGCGGCAATAGCTGTCCATGCATTAGTAGAAGGATCATAAATTTCTGAGTTTGTCATTCCACTACTTGTGTTTGCGCCACCTGAAGCCAAAAGTCTTCCATCATCCAATTTTATAAGTCTAAAATCTTGTCGCCCCACCAACATCGATGGCCCAGCACTCCAAGTGTTACTTGCAGGGTTGTAAATATGTGTTGATGAATAGATAGTGCCGTATGCTTCACCACCGGCAATCATCGCTCTTCCATCTGGCAATAATGCTACTCCGAATTTCCATCGATAAGGTACAGTACCGGCGGAACTCCAAGTATTAGAAGCGGGGTCATATATTTCACACGAAGTAGTGAGACTCGCAAAAGAGTTACCACCACTTGCAACAAGTACTTTTCCATTATTTAATTTGATTGCAACATGAGCATAGTGAGCTGACAACATAGAAGCCGCAGATGCCCAAGTTCCTGTTGCGGGATTATATATCTCTGCAGATGTGGTAGGGCGCCAAGTGGTAAATCCATCATAAGCTCCTCCCGTAACTAACACCCTTCCATCGTCTAATAATGTTGCTCTATGTCCTCCCCTAGCAATATTCATTGAACCAGTAGGAGTCCACGTATTTAGATTGGAGTCGTATAATTCCGCTGTCGCAAGAGATGCAGCAGAAGCAGAAGTAGAGGAATAACCACCAACAGCCAAAATTTTCCCATTTTGTAACTTAGTTAAAGAATGATAGCCTCGTACTGTAGACATATCTGCGATTTGAGTAGATTCAATTGTTGCATGAGTATCTACAACACCAAATACAAAAACTGTAGAAACAAATATCGATACTGATACAAGTAATAAAAATTTTGCATGTTTTGTTGTTTTCATCTTGATCGGGCTCCTATGATTGGTGTGATCAGCCTCGAAAAGCTTGGTAGGTTTTCCATCCTACGATTTAGCGTCACGGTCGATGATCATCCCATTCAACCCTGATTGAGTTAATATCACAAATCAACTTCCTAATGATGCATTGTCGGCAACACTCACGTTGTCGGATTTCCTAGACTGGTAGTAGCTTTTGGTGGCAGTGGCATGATAGGCGCAGGGTGATAGATCAGCTTCAAAGCTATTGTTGCTGCGTAATCCGATAACATACTTCATCTGAATGATCTGGAAAAATAGTGTTGTACGCATAACAGAATATTGGAAGAAATAAAAGGGGAAAATTAGCTTTAATTAAAAGGAACCATTAGCTGTCGATAAAGTGGGGGATTTTAAACTATTCTACTGATGGCCTTATTTCCTATGTAAAGAATCGCTTCCTACCAAAGCACCTTCGGTAGGATCAGCGTTAGTGAGCAAAAAAGAAGCCCCGATGACAGGAAATTGTCAAAAGGGGCTTGAGCATATTTCTGATTAAAGCCTTAGGCTACAACCCCAAAAAGCTGTTTATAACCTTCTGTACTTCGGCGATAGACACACTGTTGCTGCTATCAACATCCACACACGCTTCCACCGTCTTCAATCCCAGGAACATGTTGATGGCAGACTGTACCTCGGCGATGGTGACCGTGCCGTTGTTGTCGCAGTCGCCTGCCTTTTGTGCAGCAAAGGTTGCTGATACGGTGCAACTGGCGGATATGGCTCCGGTTGTATAGGTAGTACCACCCAGACTACCAGTTCCACAGCCACTTGCTGCAGAGATTTTGTACCCGGTATCGGGAGTCAGGGTGCAGGTAGTGGTATTGCCACTAGTCACCGGCGTTATGCACTGGATGCTGCCGTTGCCGCTTGTGTTGCCGGTGACAGTGTAGCTGGCATTGGTGACGCTGATAGTCTTCTGAACATCGGTGGCGGCGGCGTAGGTACTGTCACCCCCTTGGGTAGCTCGTACCGTTATGGTGCCGGAGCCGGTGATGGTCAAGGTGCTACCGGTGAGTGTCGCAGGGCCGCTGACCAGAGTGAAAGTTACCGGCAAACCGGACGTTGCGGTGGCGGATAGAGTTATTGCCGGGTCGCCATAAGTAGCGGTCGTCGGTGGGTTAAAGGTGATGCTCTGACTGGCGCCACCGGCTATGGTCAGTGTTCCGGCGGTATATGTAATGTTGTAGTTACTGGCCGTGCCGGATGTGAATACAGCGTTACTCGGCGTAATCGCGTGGCTGCTTCCTACTGCGGCTGTTGCTGTTGCGGTGGTGGCGTAAGTGTAGCTGACGCTGCCGATGCTGTCACTGCCGACAAGTGCGGGGGCTGTGAAGCCGGGAGTCGTTGGATTGGCGGTTCCATAAGCACGGCTGATGTTGTTGGCGATGATGGTCAAGGCTTTGGTTGAAACATTGATCGTCGTTGTTGTCGCTGCCGGGGTGTTGTAGCTGTTGCTGTCACTTGGAGTAAAGGTTACGGAGAGTTGCTGGGCACTTCCAGCACTTAAAACGGTACCGGCTGCCGGAGTGTAGACGAACGTTCCGGCAACTCCGCCGGAAGTTGCGTTAAGCTGTGTTCCGCTCAGGGCAGTGCCATATGTGATGTCGGCTGGAGTTGACCAGATGATGGTCGGGGTAGCCTTGCCGATGGTGAGGTCGGCGCCGGTGTAGCTGATGTTGTAGTTGCCTGGTGCTGATACAGTTACAGTCCCTTGGGTGATGGGGTAACTGCCGACCGCTTCGCCTGCTGTTCTGGTCAGGCTACCGGACATGGTATCTGGGCTGATCAGGCCAGCAGTCGTGTAAGTAAAGACTGGATCAGATGTACCATAGGTTTTGCTCTTGGCTACGGCGGTTATGGAGAGTGCTGCTTTTGCGACGACAATGTTGGCAGTAACATCGGTAGCATTGGCGTAGTTGCTGTTACCGGTTTGAGAGGCTTTTATGACTATGGTGCCGGGGCCGGTTATGGTCAGGGTGCTACCGCTAAGGGTGGCAGGGCCGCTGACCAGAGTGAAGGTTACCGGATTGCCTGATGCTCCGCCGGTGGCGGTCAGGGTGATGGCGGGGTCACCGTATGTTTTCGTTGCTGGTGGAGTAAAGGTGATCGTTTGCGCCTGCTGGGTGATGGCAAAGCTGCCGACCACGCTCTGGTTGGCTGTGATGTTTGTGATGGTGTAGCTGTTGTTGCTGATATCGGCCAGATGATCCACACCACCAACGGTGAAGGAGGCAGTGTGGTAGCCGCTGTTGGGAGTGATGCTGCAGACGGAGCTGCCGCCTGTGGGTACCGAGCTCTGGCAGGTGATGGTTCCGTTGGCGTCGCTTAGTGTTGTCGATATCGCATAGGTCAAGAGATTTGCAGAGCAGTTTTGGCTTGTGCCGCTGTAGAGCCCCTGGCAACTCCATGACCATGGGCCGCTGCCTGTTACCGTTGATGCTGAGCCTGAAGAGCAGAGGTTGGTCGGGATAACGGCCATGGTTTTGCTGTTGTCGCTGCCACAGATTCCGTTGATAGGATCGGCGGCAAAGGTGGCTGTAATGGTCATGCTTGCCGTTACAGCGGATACGGTCAAGGGGTTTGTGGTGGTTGTCACGAAGCCGCCGGTGCCGCTCCAGCTTACAAAATGGTAGCCGCTTGACGCTACAGCGGTTACTGCGGCGGTTGATGCACCGTGGTTTATCTTCTGGCTGCTGGTGTAGTTCAGGCTGCCGCCGCTGTCTGCGCTGAAACTAACAGTGTAGCTCTGAATGTCGGCGTAGCAGGCTGCGTTTGTGCCGCCGTTGCTGCCGTTGCAACTCCAGCTCCATTGGTGGCCGCTTCCGTTTTCGGTAACGCTGCTGCCAGTTCCGGCATTACAGAGGGAGATGGTCGGTATTGTCGTGAAGATACCTTTGTCGGACGCGCCACAAGCGCCATTAGTAGCGTCAAGCTGTGTCAGGCTCATGCTGGCGTCAACTACGGTACCTGCCGCTACGCTCTTCGCTACTGAAGCATTATTGAGTTTATAACCGGCAGCGGCAGTCACGGTGACGTTGTAGCTTCCAGTCGGCACCATCGCGTAAAATGAGCCGTTGGACAGTGTGGTGGACGTGGTAGAGCCGATGTTTACGGTGGCGCCGATTACAGGTGTTCCTGCGGTGCTGCGCAGATAACCTTTGACTATGCCGGGAAGACCGTTGGCGAATATCGTGCGAAACCGGTTCGCACCGCCGCTTTTAGAGGCCCCCTTGCTGTCCACGGCAATTACCTCCCACCAGTAATAGTTGCCGGTTACGAACAGTGGTGTGCCGTCGGCACGTTTTGCCTGAGTACTGTCAAGGAGATACGCACCCTGCGGTATCAGTTCGTAAAGCTGGGCTGCTGTTGTCCCGATCGAGTTGTTGTTGTCGTCGTAGATCTTCAGGGTATATGTTACCGGGTCGCCATCCTGGTCAGTCGTCTCATTCCATCTGAATAGCAGCAGTGAGCTGTCAATTTCATCGCCGCTGGCGGGAGTCGTCAGTGTAAATTCATTCGGAGTGTGGTTGCCGGAGTTTTCGACATAAAGAGTCCCAATCACAGGAGGGATAATATCTCCGTTTAAGTTGGTCGCGTAGTAGTAGAGTGTGTATGCACCCGGAATGTCCAGCCCGCTGAAGCCTTTGCTCAGGTCGGGCTGGATAAGGTATTCAAATCTGCCGGATCCCTGATTTGGCGTACCGCTTATTACC
>CAIMXI010000054.1 GCA_903845365.1 uncultured Geobacteraceae bacterium
AATGCTCGTCCCTCGACAGTGTTTCCCCGGATTGCAATGCTTCGTAGCAGTCACGCATGTCGTGCAATGTATTTTGGAACCGGCAATAACTCATATTTCCCATATTAATATTCTCCTTTCGCCCTGACACCTGATCTTCAAGCCAATTTAAATTAGCCGCGAAAGCCGTACGGCTCAAAACTTCAACGTCTTCGCTTGTAATGTGTAGATGACATGAATCGCCGAGCTACTTACATTGGACGACCTTCTTCTTCGTAATCTTCGACGCAGCACTCGCAATAGCCTTTGCCGTTGTAGATCGTGAATATTTCACCGACGGGGATTTCTTCTTTGCAAGCCGGACAAATGCGCGTTTTATCGGAAATTGCTCTCGGTAATCTTGGCATTTTTGTACTCCTTTTTTTTGTCGTAATATGGCGATCGTCAATCTATCAGCTCAACGTCTCCCATCATCATAAGTTCCTCAAGCCCAAACACGCCTGGCTGACCGCAACACTCGCAGATATACTCACGCGCGTCTGGCTCTACGCCAGACGCCGTCTCGCCGCAGACCACACAAAACCCTTCATATGCTTCCGTTACTTCCACAAACTCCTCCGAGCTCATTTCTGGTACCCATTTCACTCTGCCTGTTCTCAATTCAATCATCTTCGCTTCCATTTTCTGCCTCCGCTATCAGTTAAAAATATAGGTCTGCGCTTAAACTATATTGCCTTGATACAGATTGCAACTACGCGGAATAATTGAAATAAAAGTAAAATAATTGCAAATAAGTGTGTACATGCTGGGCGGGAGGTTCATACTGTATTTAGGTGATGCAACTACCTGATTTTAGGAGTGATTTTATGAACAACATTCGGACTTTACCCATTTTTGGCTACGTAGGCGGCGAACCGGCTTACTTTTTCACACTTACCGATGCCGCTGCAGCTGGTGCTACCGGCGTTTATGTTCCCGGCACTCCTGTCCCGTCCATTGTTAACGGCGTCCCGCAATGGTACACATTCCTCAAAAGCGATTGCAACTACGCGGAATATTTGAAATAAAAGTAAAAATAATTGCAAATAAGTGTGTACATGCAGAGAGAAAGGTTCATACTGATTTTAGGTTAGCAATGATTAATTCAAGGAGAGTTTTATGAATACAGCAGTAGAACAAAATAACTTTTTTGCCGAGTGCGACATGATCTTCGCTTATACCAGAGCACAAGCAATCGCCGACGGTGTTCTTATCGATCTAACTTCCTGTTTTCCTTCAGATACCAGACTTTTTAAGTGGCCTCTCGCATGTACCTCCACTGTCTGGAACCTGATCGAATCAGCAGCTTTTGCTGAAGAAGTTGATCCGGCTCTGTACGTTTGGGACGTAGCGTATATGGCTCTTGTCGCTATTAAATCGGCCACGAACTCCGGAAGTTCCGAACTCCCCTTCGAAGTTAAAATGCCTTTAACCGAAAATGGCACTGAGTACAAGCTCAAGCTTGTTTGCGGACCTGGCGATAACGGCGAACCGGTACTGACGATCATGCTTCCGATGGAGGACTAATCATGAAAGATAAGCAATTATTAACCGTTTCAACAAAACATATGAATTTCCGGGTTGATCTCGACACCGTTGACCCAGCAGTTGAGGAATTCACTCACTACCTAAAAATGAACGATATTGGCGCTCGAGTTCTTCAAGCAATCGGTTCGGGCGGCGGTAATCCGCTTGTCCGATACACCGGGTCAAGAACTGCTCTTAAGAGAATGATTACCGAACAGTTTGATGATAACTCTGGTTTTCTATCGACACTTATTGCAAA
>CAIMXI010000055.1 GCA_903845365.1 uncultured Geobacteraceae bacterium
CCAAGCCACCAAGCGCTTTTTCGCCACAGTGCAGAACAAACTGCACTGGGCAATACATGCAGAGACCGCAGCGGAGGTCATCTATAACAGGGCCGATGCCGAAAAACAGAATATGGGGCTGACCTCATGGAAGGATGCTCCCGGAGGAAAGATCCAGAAGTTCGACGTTGTGGTTGCAAAGAACTACCTGACCGAACTCGAAATGGCACAACTTGCACGTTTGGTTTCGGCATACCTGGATGTTGCCGAGGACATGGCGCTGCGCAAGATGCCCATGACCATGCAGGACTGGGAAACCCGTCTCAATCGCTTCATCGCAGCGACCGATCGTGAGATCTTACAGGATCCGGGCAAAGTGACAGCAGAAATTGCCAGAGCACACGCCGAAAGCGAATTTGAGAAATACCGGATCGTGCAGGATCGGCTCTTTGAGAGCGACTTTGACCGCATGCTCAAGGAGATCGAGTTTCTGCAGAAGCCGAAGGAGCGGGGCGACGAGTAGGAGGGAGGTACCTGTCAAACCCCTCCGGCCATCGTTACCGGACGGTTTGCGAAAAGGGAAATTGCCGGGCATTAGCTTGGCAACCACTGAGGATTTTACCGGAAAGTTGAGCTGAATGGTTGAACAGGCATCGTTATAATTTTCAGAGAATTTAGGTTGTAACCAAAAGCAGCAAGAACATTCTCCATCCCTTCACGATACGATTCACGAAAATCCAATTCTCCAATTGTATTAAGTAACGAATTATGTTGCTTTATTCGATTGATTCATGTAATTACCGGTATGTTTATTTCGGACTACATTGATGCTTTGCTAGCCAAAGGCGTCTTCTGTTTCAGGGGTGCTGAAGCTTCTGACGCGCTTGGATCAAGCGTTATCGCCACCCGTGCGGCCTTGCGTCGTCTGCGGCATAAGGGTGAAGTTGCCATGCCGTACCGGGGATTTTATGTTATCGTTCCTCCGGAATACCGGAAGATGGGATGCTTGCCCGCAAACCAGTTTATTCCTTTACTGATGGATCACCTGAAAGAGCCCTATTATGCAGGCATGCTTACCGCAGCCGAACACTACGGTGCAGCTCATCAACGCCCTCAGGCGTTTCAGGTTCTGTTGCAACATGCTCGACCAGCTATTATTTGTGGGGATGTGAGGATTGATTTTATCATACGTAAGAACGCAGCGCTTATGCCTGTAAAGGATTTCAAGACGCCTCGCGGTTATGTAAAGGTATCGACCCCTGAGGTCACAGCATTTGATCTAACTGGCTATCCGCATCATGCAGGGGGGCTGGACAATACGGCGACTGTTTTATCTGAACTTGCAGAATATCTTGACGGCGGGAAGCTGGCTGAAATAGCTGCACTCTCTCCCATAGCGTGGTCTCAGCGATTGGGTTATTTGCTTGATGTGATTGGTGAAGCAGGATTAGTAGATGGATTGGCTGAATATGTTGCAAGTCGCAATCCTGTGCCGACCCCGCTCTCCCCGTCACAACCATACAGCGGCGTTCGAATGGTGGCTCGCTGGAGGCTAATGCCAAATGAAAGGGTAGAACCGGAAATATGATCCCTCTTGACTATATCACCGCTTGGCGAGTTAATGCTCCATGGCCGCAGCTATCTCAGATTGAACAGGATCTGATTATCTGTCGTGCCCTGGTTGAACTTTACTCCCATCCGGTTGTAGCGAAAAATCTGGCTTTTCGTGGTGGAACTGCGTTGTTCAAGCTTCATCTTCTGCCAGCAAGATATTCAGAGGATATTGATCTGGTGCAAATGCAAGCGGGGCCAATCGGTCCGATCATAGATGCTGTACAAGAAAAGATCAATCCCTGGTTGGGTATTTCTTGATGATATCTCACCACTGCTGACAATAGGGAGATCATGGGATCCCAAGGCTGCTGCACGGTATGTTCTGGATTCTCTCGCACCATTTAATACCGGGGGATGCATGGCAGAAGACAAAAGAAAAGATTATTATTCTGCAAAAAGGGGTTGATGACTAATCCTCCCATGACTGGCCCTGCTTTTCCACAACTGCATAATACGTGAGTGCCGTCATCATTTTTGATTGTACAACGCCCCTGACTTAGATGCTTATCTATGATCAATCATCATAAGGAGGTCTCTATCGTCCGCTCCTCGGCGGCTGAATATCTGACCTTTGTCGCGGCTGTCGGCAAGTCGGAAACCAGCGTTGAAATGCGCTATGAGGAGGAAAAAATATCTGGCTGACGCAGAAAATGATGGCAACACTGGCAGGCAGCTTTTCTCTCGGATGGACGCATTACGTTGCTTTGCTGACACA
>CAIMXI010000056.1 GCA_903845365.1 uncultured Geobacteraceae bacterium
AGCTTGGACTTCGGTACATTCGACATCTCAATCAACTCTTGCTTGGGCGTAATATCTATTCACTGCATCCTCTTGTTTCATTTTTGAATCGAATAAATCACTTTGACAGTGATTTGCTGATTTCAGTCATCACAACTCCAGCAGCCTTCCGTGTCTGAAGATTTTCGAGCGCATTGTCAACATCTTCGGCAGTTGCAAGTCCGGTATACAATGCTTCTGCTTTAGCAGCCTCAACGCCAACTTCAACCCCACCAAGCGTAGCGTTGCTCAGTTTGAGTTTTTCAGTTAGGCTCCTAAGTTCGGAGATTTTCTCTTCTGGGGACTTCGTAGCACTGAACATAATTTTCATTGCCGTCAGACGGTCTTCCATAGATTTTGCTTCCACAGAGTTAAACTCAGCCATCGCTTCACCGAAATCACCAGAAAGTTCTGAGCCGGAGATGGCATACGTTTCGTTTTCACCGGAGATAGCAGCCAATGATTTCAACATGGAACATTGAACCCCGTAAACTTCCGTCAGTTTAGCGTCCATGTTCTCGGACGGATTATTCCGCAGAATTTCAGCAATCCTTTCCAGCCCCTGAGCTATCACCGCCTGAGCATCACTTGCCTTGTATTCAAGTTGCAATTGCTGATTTTCTAAAACAGAATCAGTTCCAAGCTGAAATGCTTCAGTTACCGGTTTGTCTACTATGAAGGATGTGTGGTCGTTGGTTGACGACGCAAGAGAGTTCAGTCGCTCAATACGTTCATTATATTCCACAGCAGCTTTCCGTTTAGCAGTCTGTTCATTGAATCCTCGCATGAATTCCATGAAGAATTTGAGAAGCAGTGCAGCCAAAGGGGCATCAGCCAGTAATGAACTGACAAGTCTGTCTACATCAGGTGACGGCTTCACTTCTTCCCTCATCATTGTCGAAAATGCAGGGTTGATCGGGTTGTACTCATCAAACATCTTGTGCGCCTGCATCAAATTCTCAGCAACTGTATAGGTCTCCAGAGCTTTTGCAACTTCAGGATCATACTTAGCAAGTTCACGGCGTTGCGATTCATCTGCGACAATCCACCCTTGCTCATCCATAACGCCCAGTTTACGTAGGCTGACAATTGCGGTTTCCCAGTCAGCAGTAATGGCTTGTTTATAATCTGCAGCTCTCTGTGCGCGATCATTGATACCAAGAGCAGCAATATTTTCATCAGCATATCTGGATTTAGGCCCTGGCTGAGTGAGTATCGTCTCCTTCTGAGCTGCGTCACTCACCACGACCAGATCACTGAACTTCCTGTAATCATCGTCGGTCACCGTAAAGGGCAACGGCTCAGTAAGCGGTTGGATCAGACCGTGCTTCAACATCTGCTGTTCTGCCCGTTCAGCACAGCCGAGCCGATATTCAAGACGCTTATCACCGTTGACTTTAGCCCAACGGTCGGCTTTAGTGAGATTCCATCCGTCAGGACCGATGAACTTTATCTTTTTCATTTCCGTCACTGATCGTTCAAACTGTTTGCGAACATATTCCGGATCATCCCAGTTGTTCGCCTTGAATTGACCAGGCTTTACAAAACTCAGCATGATGTTCTCCTTTTCATGTACATAGATTAAAATACCGTCAACATTACGTCACCATTCAGACCTGCCAAGTAATCGCCTTCGCCAATCCAGATAC
>CAIMXI010000057.1 GCA_903845365.1 uncultured Geobacteraceae bacterium
ATCCGCCTTAACATCGATTATTTCACCGATGAACTGGGTATGAACCCCAATTTCAAAGGTATGCAGCAGACGGCACTCCAATACCACAGGGAACTCTTCCGCATACGGTGCATCTACCAACTCGCTTTTCACAGGTGTCAGTTTTGAGACGGCAAACTTGTCAACGTCTCTACCGGAAGTCATTCCGACGTAATCTGCTTCTACCATCCTCGATTCGCATGCTATTCCAACCGTAAAGGCTTTGCGCTCTTCGATGTTGGCATACGAATATCTCGCCTTGCGTATAGATACAGTTACACAGGGAGGATCGGAGCAACAGATACCGCCCCAGGCGGCGTTCATCAGGTTGGGTCTGCCGGCCTGATCATAGGTTCCGATCATCAGAACCGGTGTCGGAAAAAGTAAGGTTTTTGCTCCAACTGATTTTTTCATGGTTTCACCTTCTCAAGTTTATTTTGGCCGATTTCCTCGTACCATTATGGTTTGAATCGACAGGGTGTAAAGCACACGACTTTATACTACTGCAATCCCAGCCATTTCATATAACACTATTTACTGCACCTTTTCATCCTACTAATATATATACAAGAAAACAGACCGTTATTTCACATTTAATTGGAACTTTTTCTGACATGAGTTTGTCACATTAGCTATGGGTATTGATACTGTCGATATTTTGGATGATACCGCCTTGGCAGCCGCCTGCCGCAAAGGTGACACTGTCGCCTTTGAATGTCTGGTGCGGCGTCATCAGCGAATGCTGTTGAACGTGGCGTTCCGCATAACCGGTGTTTATGAGGATGCCTGCGACGTAGTTCAGGATGCTTTTATAGCCGCTTGGCGTAAGATATCAGATTTTCGTGGTGACGCCAGGTTCTCAACCTGGATGACCGCGATTGTCATCAATCTTTCCCGCAACCGTTTGCAACAGATGATGGTACAGGCAAAACGGACGTCTTACTCACTTAATGAAACTTTCCCGGAAGGTGATTGCGCTATCAGACCAGATCCTCCGAGCGGCAGACCGTCTGCGTTGCATCAGATGGAGGAGGAAGAACTTCGTAATGCTCTGAATTGCTGTATTGAAGCACTCACACCAGAGTTTAGAGAGGTGATTGTACTGCGTGATATGCAGGAGATGTCATATGAGGAGGTTAGTAATGTGCTCAAAGTGCGTGAGGGAACGGTCAAGTCGCGCCTGTTTCGGGCACGAGATGCGGTCAAAGCATGCATCAAAAAAAGGTTGGGTTCATTATGAACAGCCATAGCGACATCCAAAAGCTACTGTCCCCCTACAGCGGGGACGACATCTCAAGCCACGACCGAACTCTGGTTGAAGAACATTTAAAGAGTTGTCCTGACTGCCGCTCCGAATTAGCAGAGTTGCAGACTATCCAGAAGCTACTCCGAACGACCCCGGAGATTGAACCACCTCCCTGGCTGACATCACGCATCATGGCGAACGTACGTGAGCAGCGTGAGCTGAAAACGAGTTGGTTCAAACGCATCTTTTTTCCACTGCACATCAAACTGCCAATAGAGGGTTTGGCTCTCCTCTTTGTTTGTATGACCGGATTTTATCTATCGCAAAGAGTAGATACCGAATTACAGCAAACCGTTGCGGAAAAAGTCGATAAAACAGTTGCTGTTCCTCCTCCTGTAAGCACTCCACAAGCTCCAGTAAAGGAGAGTGTGAATACTGTTCCAATTTCGCCTTCAAAAGATTTGCCTACGGTTTATGTTCCAAAAACAGCAGAACCACATGTTGCAGTCGGCAAATCTGCCGTTCCACCTGCTTTTGCCCCGTCACCAGCCGCTATAAGGGAAAGTGCCGATTTATCAGGCGTTCAAGATAACAGGGGAATGGCAGAGTCACACAAAACGGCATCTAAAGCCGAAGCGC